>VAWV01000100.1:13348-18984 GCA_005883295.1 Actinomycetota bacterium | reverse complement strand
TGAGTCCGTGGAACGGATCACCCGGTGGGTGCTGGCCCACAAGCGAATCGTCGTCGCGTTCTGGCTCGTGCTCACCCTCGTCGGCATGGCCTCAGCCGGGTCTGCCACCAAGGCGCTGAAGCAGAAGTTCTCGGTCCCTGGCAAGGAGGGCTGGCAGACCAACCAGCAGATCGCGCGGGACTTCCGGGGAACCGGTGGGAACAGCGCCCCCCTGGTGCCGGTCGTCACCCTTCCGGCGGGCAAGACGGTCAACTCGCCGGGCGTGCGCGGGGACGTGGGTCGGCTCGAGGCCCGGATCGAGCACGCGCTGCCGGGCACCCGACTCGCGGGCTACTCCTCTACGGGCGACCACGCCTTCGTGTCCCGCGACGGGCGCACCACGTTCCTCGTGGCCTACCCACCGCCTGATCCGAACCAGCCGTTCAATGACAACCCGAAGGCCGAGAAGCGCGCCCGCCACGCGCTCACCGGCGCGACGGTAGGCGGCGCGCCCGTCCACCTCTCCGGTTTCGACGCGCTCCAGGCGCAGAGCGGTGGCGGGCAGGGCCCCGGGGTGTTCGTAGAGGCCCTCCTGGGAGGGCTCGGCGCCCTCGGCATCCTCGCGTTCGTCTTCGGGTCGCTGCTCGCCTTCGTGCCGATCGTGATGGCGATCGTTTCGATCATGACCACCTTCCTGATCGTGTGGGGCCTGACCACGATCACCGACGTGTCGCCGATCGTGCAGTTCCTCGTGGCGCTCATCGGCCTCGGCGTGGCGATCGACTACTCGCTGCTGCTGGTGGTGCGCTGGCGCGAGGAGCGAGCGCACGGACACGAGGGCGACGAGGCGATCCGGCGCGCGATGACCACGGCCGGCCGGGCGGTGGTCTTCAGCGGCACGACGGTCGCCATCGGCCTGCTCGCGCTCATCGCGCTGCCGCTCCCGTTCCTGCGGAGCGTCGGCTACGGCGGGATGCTGATCCCGCTGGTGAGCGTGCTCGTGGCGCTCACGCTGCTGCCGGTGGTCCTCAGCAAGGCCGGCCGGCGGCTCGACTGGCCGCACAAGCGAACCGACGACAAGGCGAGCCGCGCATGGACGAGCTGGGCGCAGGGGGTCGTGCACCGCCGCTGGTTCGCGGCGGGCGGCGCCGCGCTCGTGCTGGCAGCGCTCGTGCTTGCTGCCACGTCGCTGCAGCTGGGACTGGCGAACGCCGACACGGTCGCTAAGCGGGGCGACGCCAAGCAGGGCCTGGTGGCGCTCGAGCGCTCCGGGATCGGCGCTGGCGCGCTCCTGCCGAGCGAGGTGCTCACGGACGGCACGCCGCCGGGCAAGGTGGCCGCGGCCCTGCGTTCGGTGGACGGCGTGCACGGCGCGGTGGCCCCGCCGGGCCCGGCGTGGCGCCACGGAAACGTCGCCCTGGTGGAGGCGTTCGCGAGGGCCGACGGGTCCTCGAGCGCAGGGCGCGCCACCCTCGACCGGATCCGCACGGTGGCCCACGAGACGGGCCCCGACGTCCGCGTCGGCGGCGGCGGCGCTCAGAACGCCGACTTCATCAGCGCGGTGTACGGCAACTTCCCGTTGATGATCGCGCTGATCGCGCTGGTCACGTTCATCCTGCTGGCGCGGGCGTTCCGCTCGCTCCTGCTCCCCGCGAAGGCCGTGATCCTCAACGTGGTGAGCGTCGCCGCCGCGTGGGGCGTGCTCACCCTGGTGTGGCAGCACGGCCACGGGTCGCACCTGATCTGGGGCATCCAGGCCACGGGCTCGATCACGTCGTGGATTCCGCTGATGGTGTTCGCGTTCCTGTTCGGGCTGTCGATGGACTACGAGGTGTTCATCCTCGCCCGCATGCGGGAGGAGTACGACGCGACGGGATCGACCCAGACCGCCGTCGTGAGGGGCATCGGGCGCACCGGGCGGCTGGTGACGAGCGCGGCGCTCATCCTGTTCCTGGCGTTCCTCTCGCTCGCGAGCGGGCCCGACACGCAGGTGCGGATGATGNATACGGGCCCTGCTGGTGCCGGCCGTGGTGTCGCTGTTCGGTCGCTGGAACTGGTGGCTGCCGCAGCTGCCGGCGCGCCTGCTGCGCGTAGCGCCCTCGCTGCCGCCGGGCACGCCGGCGTCGCAGGAGGCGTCATAGCGCCGGCTGGCCGCCGCGGAATACGCTGAGGCCCTAAGCCCCGCAACGAGCCGGAGGAGGCTGCGATGGTCGCCCGCGTCACGCACGTCCGCGTCAAGCCCGAGGACATCGACGAGTCGGTGCGCCTCTTCGACGAGTCGGTGATCCCGGCCGCCACCCAGGAGGAGGGATTCATGGGCGCGCTCCTGCTGGTCCGCGATGACGGCCGGGCGCTCGCGATCGACCTGGCCGACTCGCTCGACCACGCGCACGCCAACGAGCGGAACGGCTTCTACCAGAGCCAGGTGACGAAGTTCGCGGGGAAGATCGTCGACCACCCGCGACGCGAGTTCTACGACGTGAAGGTCGCCAAGGGCGTACAGGGCGGCCTGGACCTGCTGGTCGAGTCATGAGCGGCTACACGATCAAGCACCTGGACGAGGTTCCCGACCTCTTCGGCGGTCAGTACCCCGGCGCGATGCGGTCGATGACACAGTCCCTCGACGCGGAGCAGGTGGCCCTCACCCACCGCCACATGCCACCCAAGTCCGGAGGAAAGGGCGGTTACGGACACCGCCACAGGACGCAGGAGGAGATCTACTACGTGATCTCTGGGGTGTTGGAGTTCAAGCTCGGCGACGAGGTGGTCGACGTCGAGGCTGGTTCCGCGGTTCGGGTGGGTGCCGACACCGTGCGATCGGTCTGGAACGAGGGCCCCGGGGACGCGGAGCTCGTCATCGTCTCGGTGAGGGTCGACGACCCGGTGGGTGACGCGGAGGTCGTGGAGGGCTTCTGGCCGGACTGACTGTCCGCTGCCGCGGCCCTCTCCACCTCCCGCTCCACGGCCTCGGCCACCTGCGGATCGAACTGCGTCCCGCTGTGGGCACGTAGCTCGGCGAGCGCGTCCTCGACGCTCATCGCGCCACGGTACGGGCGGTCGGCCGTCATCGCCGCGAAGGCGTCGACGGCGTGGATGATCCGGCCCTCGAGCGTGATCTCGTCTCCGCTGAGGCCGGCCGGGTAGCCGCCGCCGTCGAAGTGCTCGTGGTGCTCGAGCACGAATCGAGCTACTGGCCCGAAGCCCCACGCGGTGAGGATCTCCGCCCCGACCACCGGGTGCGTGTGGACCAGCCGCAGCTCGTCATCGTCGAGCGTCCCCGGCTTGCCGAGCACGTGATCGGGGACCGCCACCTTGCCGATGTCGTGCAGCTGCCCCGCGAGCCGGAGCTGTGCGAGCCGGCCGCCCTCGAGGCCGAGCGCCGCGCCGACCTTCACGGACAGGGCAGCGACCTCGGCGCAGTGCGCGAGCGTCTCCCCGTCCTTGATCCTGAGCAGGTTGAGCAGCCTCTGGGGCACTGGGCCCTCCGCTTCGATGCGCTGGCCACGGTCGGCGCGGACGGTGCAGTCCTTTCCCGCGTGCTTGGCGGCGTACAGGGCGGCGTCGGCGCACTCGAAGAGGCCACCACGATCGGACGCGTCCCCCGGCCAGGAGGCCAGCCCCACGCTCACCCGGAGCGGCACCATGAAGCCCGTTCCGGCGACGGCCGCCCGCAGGCGCTCGGCCACCGGGACCGCGTCCTCCGCGCTCAGGCCGGGAAGGATCACGGCGAACTCCTCACCGCCGACCCGGAAGACGAGGTCCCGGTCGCGGACGCTCGACCGGAAGGCCTCGGTGACCATGCGGAGCGCGTCGTCGCCGACGGTGTGCCCGTAGAGGTCGTTCACGAGCTTGAAGTCGTCGATGTCGATCAGGGCGAGCGTGAAGACCCCACTCGTCCCCCCGCCGACCCCGGCCTCGAGCGACTCCTGAAAGGCGCGGTGGCTCAGGAGCCCGGTGAGGCTGTCGTGACGGGCCTGGTGGGCCATCGTCTCGATCAGCCGGGCGTTCTCGAGCGCCGTGGCGGCCTGGGCCGACACGCCGCTGAGCGTCTCGTCGAGTGCGGGGGTTGCGCGCAGGCGCTCCGGGCGCTCTACCACGCTCACGCTCATGAGCCCGTAGTAGCGCTCGTGCGCGACGATGGGCACGAGGACGACGGCCGCGCTCCCGAACCGCCGCATCACCCGCCCGATGAAGGCGTCGGGGGTGTCCAGGTCCGCGTAGATGGGCATGGTCTCCACCTGCTCGATCTGCCGCCCGAGGGCCGGACTGTCCGACGGGCGGACCCGGAGCTCGCGAAGCAGGCCGCCCGCGGCTCCCGGCTGCTCGGTGATCGCCTTGCAGGTCAGCCCCGTCTCCTCCTCGTCCCAGAGGAAGACGGCCACACGGTCGCAGTCCACCACGGCAGGAACCGCCTCCACCAGCCGCTGCGCAACCTCGTCCGCCGTTGTGACCTGCGCGACCGCCCGGGACAGCTCGAGCAGTGCGCGCGACTCGCGATGGCGCCTGCGGGCGTCCTCCAGCGCGGTGGCCGTGTCGAGGACGGATGCCGCGTAGCGGGCGTACACGGAGAAGAGGTCGCGCTCCTGCGGGAAGAACCCGCCGGCCGGTGAGATCGCGAGGAGCCGCCCGTAGTGCCGGGTCCGGGACTCGACATCGGCGATGAGACGCCCGGGGTCCTCACCCCGCGCGCCGTCCTCGAGCAGCGCCCTGGCGACGGCGTCCGGATCCTGGCCGGGACCGCGGTCGCGGCGCGCTCCGTGATCCGCGCGAGAGCCGCGTCCACGTCGTCGAAGGCGATCAGGTCGCGGGCGGTGGCGTACATGCTCTCGAGGCGCGCGCTCATGCCGGCCATCTGCGCCTCGAGCGCGGTCACGAGCTCCTGCGGGTCGGCCGCGCTTGCAGCCCGGTCGGCATCCCACGTGACGATGTACTCGCAGTGGTCGTCGCCCTCGACCTCGCAGGCGGTCTGCGTGACCGTGGCCGGCGGCAGGCCGAACAGGACCGGCGGCTGGGACAGGAGGCCCATCGTCCAGTCGCACAGGCGGCTGTGGCGCTTGAAGCCCGGTCGCGCCTTGGCGTGCAGGATCGCCCGTCCCGGGACCACCTCCACCGCCTCGAGGTCGGTGACCGTGCTGAACTTCGTCACGCCGACACTGACCTGCTCGAGGACGGCCTCGGGGGAGCCCAGCGAGCGCATCAGCGTTGCGACCGCGGTGCCGGCATGCTGGCGGACGGTCTCCTCGCCCGCGCGTCGCGCGATCTGCTCGTCGCCGGTCAGAGCCGCGCCGGCCTCGAACAAGGCCACGGCCTCGTCGTACGCGATCCAGTTTGAGACGTCATCCAGGTGGGCCGGCGTGTATGGGAGTCCGGACATGCGCACGAGCTCGTCCACGGCCTGCTCGCCGAGCCGCGCGCGGACGTGCCTCAGCAGCGTGCTCGCCATGGAGCACGTGACCTGACCCGGCGCGGGGGCGGGGGCGTCCGTGGAGGGCACGGATTCGTTCGCCATCAGGTATTTGTCGGTTTGGCGAGCCCAGATCTAAAGCGCATTTGGGTGGCCCCATACGGGGGACCCCGGGCGGGCTGCCCCGTCGAACAGACGGTGCTACGGTTGGCGCAGCCTGCACGCAATCCCCGATGAGGTGGCTGGTGGGGGA
>VAWV01000100.1:0-13300 GCA_005883295.1 Actinomycetota bacterium | reverse complement strand
CCCTCGACGCGTCGTTTCTCGAGGTGGAGAGCCCGACCGCGCACATGCATGTGGGCTGGGCCGCCGCCCTCGCCCCGCCCCCCGACCGCCGGGCTCCCTGCTTCACCGAGCTCCGCGACCACATCGGCGGCCGCCTCGACCGCGCCCCCCGCTACCGGCAGAGGCTGGCCGAGGTCCCGCTGGGCGTGAGCGATCCGGTCTGGGTGGACGATTCCGACTTCGACATCGCGCATCACGTCCGCCGAGCCCGTTCCGGCAACCTCCGCGATGTCGCCGATTCGGCTATGTCCACCCCGCTCGACCGGAGCCGTGCGCTCTGGGAGCTCTGGATCGCAGATCGCCTCGAGGACGGCCGGGTGGGACTCGTCGGCAAGGCGCACCACTGCATGGTCGATGGCCTTGCCGCGGTGGAGTTCGCCACGCTTCTGCTCGACCCGAGCCCCGAGCCGCCGCCCCCCGCGCCGGATGCCTGGTGCCCCTCCGATCCGCCGGGCGACCTACAGCTCGTGGCCGAAGCGGCGACCGACCGCCTGCGGCGGACGGCTCGTCTCGCGCGGGCACCGCTCGAGCTGGTGCGCTCCCCGGGCCGTCTCTTGGGTCTCCTGGGCACCGGCGTGCGCGCGGCGCGTGCCGCCCGCCACTCGTTCGCGCCGGCCCCGCCGAGCGTGCTGAACGCGCCGATCTCCCCGGGTCGCCACCTGGCGCAGCAGCAGCGGCCGCTCGCCGAGGTGCGTGAGGTCAAGGACCGCTACCGCGCGAGCGTGAACGACGTGGTGCTCGCGGCGGCGGCGGGCGGGGTGCGGCGCTTCCTGCAGCGCAGACGGCAGGATCCCATCCCGCTGAAGGCGATGGTGCCGGTGAGCGTCCGCGGCGGCGACGGCGCGGGTGAGCTCGGGAACCGCATCTCGTTCGTCTTCATCGACCTCCCGTGCGACGAGCCGCGGCCGGTCGCGCGGCTCAGGCGGGTGAAGTCCGCCATGGGGGCACGGAAGGAGGGCGGCGAGCCCGAGGGCGCGCAGACGGTGTTGGATGCGATCGAGTACGCGCCGCTCACGGTTCAGCACGCCGTATCGCACGCGGCCGCGAGCGGCCGGGCGTTCAACCTCGTCGTCTCCAACATCCCCGGACCGCGCGAGCGGCTGTACATGCTCGGCTGCGAGCTGGAGGAGGTCTACCCGGTGGTGCCGCTCGCGGACCGCCACGCCGTCTCGATCGGGTTCACTACCACGGGCGAGCAGGCGTTCTTCGGCGTCTACGCGGACCGGGAATCGGTGCCGGACTCGGATGAGCTGGCCGTGGCGATCGGGGATTCGCTGGACGAGCTTCGCGCCACTGTCGGATAGGACACCCCGGGCCGGCTCCGGGCGCTTTCGACCGCGCGGAACCGGGTAACAACCGCACGCCGTGTCGGACAATGACGGCCTCACTTCCGTCGATGCCGTGGCGCTTCGGCGATTTCTGGACGGCGAGAACGCGATCGTCCGTGAGCACACACGCGCGATCGTCGCCCGCCCGGAGTTTGCGAAGGGAGACTCCAACCCGCCTACGTCCCAGTACCGCGAGCTCGTCATGGAGTGGGCCCGGATGCTGGCCCGCTCAGGCGGTCCCTCGCTTCTGTTTCCGCGCGAGTTCGGCGGTCTCGAGCGCGTCGGCGCGGCGATCGCCGGCTTCGAGACGCTGGCCCACAGCGACCTCTCGCTGCTGGTGAAGTGCGGCGTTCAGTTCGGCCTCTTCGGCGGCGCGGTGCACCACCTCGGCACCCGCAAGCACCACGAGCGCTACCTCGCCGACATCGCCTCCCTCGAGCTCCCGGGCTGCTTCGCGATGAGCGAGACGGGCCACGGCTCCAACGTGCAGGAGCTCGAGACCACCGCCACGTGGGACCAGGATGCGGGCGAGTTCGTGATCGACACGCCGAGCGAGTCGGCCTGCAAGGACTACATCGGCAACGCCGCCTGCCACGGACGGATGGCCGCGGTCTTCTGCCAGCTCGTGGTCGGTGGGGAGTCGCGCGGCGTGCATGCCCTGCTCGTACCGATCCGCGGCGAGGACGGATCGCCCGCGGAGGGCGTGGAGATCGAGGACTGCGGCGAGAAGCTGGGGCTGAACGGCGTGGACAACGGGCGGCTCCGCTTCAGCGGCGTCCGCGTCGAGCGCGACGCCCTCCTGGACCGCTACGGGGAGGTTACGCCGGAGGGCGAGTACCGCAGCCCGATCGAGAACATGAACCGGCGCTTCTTCACCATGCTCGGCACCCTCATCCAGGGCCGCGTCAGCGTGGGCGGCGCCGCGATCAGCGCCACCAAGTCCGCGCTGGCGATTGCGATCAGGCACGGCGCGCGGCGGCGGCAGTTCGGCCCGCCCGAGGGGGACGAGGTCCCGATCCTCGACTTCCGCGCGCACCAGCGCCGCCTGCTCCCGCCGCTCGCCACCACGTACGCGCTCCATTTCGCGCAGGAGGAGGTTGTCGCCGAGCTCGACCGGATCTTCGGTGGCATCGGCGACGAGGGGGACGACGCGGAGCGCGACCGGCGGGCGCTGGAGACGCGCGCGGCGGGGCTCAAGGCCGTCGCCACGTGGCACGCCACGGAGACGATCCAGACCTGCCGCGAGGCATGCGGCGGCGCCGGTTACATGTCGGTGAACCGGCTCGGCGACCTGAAGGCCGACACCGATG
Organism: Actinomycetota bacterium; assembly: GCA_005883295.1. Classification (GTDB taxonomy): domain Bacteria; phylum Actinomycetota; class Thermoleophilia; order Solirubrobacterales; family Thermoleophilaceae; genus AC-37. The sequence continues at coordinate 10,623 of VAWV01000100.1, read as the reverse complement.
TCTTCACCACCTTCGAGGGCGACAACACGATCCTCCTCCAGCTCGTCTCCAAGAGCCTGCTCACCGGATACCGCGACCACTTCGGGGAGCTCGGTCCGCTCGCCACGGCCGGATTCGTGGCCGGACAGGTCTGGGAGACGGTGGTCGAGCGCAGCGCCGGCCGGGAGATCCTCCAGCGACTAACAGACGACCTCGTCCCGGCCAGGGAACGAGATGAGGACCTCCTCGACCGCGACTATCACCTGTCCCTGTTCCGCTGGCGCGAGGACCACATCCTCGCGGGCCTGCCAGGACCACGTCCTCGCGGCCGCGCGCGCGCACGTGCAGCGTGAGATCCTGGAGTCGTTCTGCCGCGCGGTCGAGCGCGCCGACGGTGACCTTCGCGACGTCCTCGCGGTCCTGTGCGACCTGTATGCGCTCGCCGAGATCGAACGTGACCGTGCCTGGTTCCAGGAGCACGGCCGGATCTCATCCACGCGCGCGAAGATGGTCACCCGCAGGGTGAACGAGCTCTGTGCGGCCGTGCGGCCGCAGGCGGAGGAGCTTGTCGATGCGTTCGGGATTCCCGATCAGGTCCTCGCGGCGCCGATCGGGCTGCCGGGCGGCGGGGCCAGCCGCTCCGGGATGGCGGACATCGGCGACGAGATGCCGAACGTGGCCGAGATCCTCGAGCGCGTCGGAGAGGAGGCGCTGGCGTGAGCCCGCCCGACCGCCGGCCGGTCGCCATCCTGGGCGGAAACCGGATTCCCTTCGCGCGGCGCGACCGCGAGTATGCGGGGGCGTCCAACCAGGACATGCTCACGGCGGCGCTCGACGGGCTCGTCAGCCGCTTCGGGCTCCAGGGGGAGCGCGTAGGCGAGGTCGCGGCCGGCGGAGTCCTCAAGCGAAGCCGCGACTTCAACCTCACCCGTGAGTGCGTCCTCGGAAGCGCGCTGTCGCCGGACACACCGGCCTACGAGGTGCAGCAGGCCTGCGGGACGGGGCTCGAGACGACCATCCACGTGGCCAACAAGATCGCGCTGGGCCAGATCGAGTCGGGCATCGCGGGCGGAGTGGACACCACGAGCGACGCTCCGATCGAGCTGAACGAGGACCTGCGGCGGCTGCTCCTCGACCTCAACCGGACGCGCTCCACCACCGGGCGCCTGGGGCTGGTCCGCCGGCTCAGGCCGGGGCAGGTGGTGCCCGCCCTCCCGCGCAACGAGGAGCCCCGCACCGGGCTCTCGATGGGCGAGCACCAGGCGATCTCCACGAAGCGCTGGGGGATCGGGCGCGCGGAACAGGACGAGATCGCGGTCGAGAGCCATCGCCGCCTGGCCGCCGCCTACGAGCGCGGGTTCTTCGACGACCTGATCACGCCCTTCCTCGGGCTCGAGCGCGACGGCAACCTCAGGCCCGACGCGTCGATCGAGAAGCTGGCGAAGCTGAACCCCGTGTTCGGGGACGGTGCGGGCGCGACGATGACCGCCGGCAACTCGACCCCGCTCACGGATGGCGCCGCCGTGGTGCTCCTGTCGAGCGAGGAGTGGGCCGCCGAGCACTCGCTGCCCGTGCTCGCCCATCTCGTCGACGCGGAGACGGGTGCGGTGGACTTCGTGCACGGCGACGACGGGCTGCTGGAGGCGCCGCTCTTCGCCGTGCCGCGGCTGCTCGACCGGAACGCCCTCGGCCTGCAGGACTTCGACTTCTATGAGCTCCACGAGGCCTTCGCCTCGCAGGTGCTGATGACGATGAAGGCCTGGGAGGATCCGGCCTTCTGCTCCGAGCGCCTCGGGCGCGACGAGCCGTTCGGATCGATCGACAGGGGGAAGCTGAACGTGACCGGATCCTCGCTCGCGGCCGGCCACCCCTTCGGCGCCACCGGAGGGCGGATCGTGGGCACCCTGGCCAAACTGCTCACCGAGCGCGGTTCCGGTCGTGGGCTGATCTCGATCTGCGCCGCCGGCGGCATGGGCGTGGCGGCCATCCTGGAGCGCGAGGCGTGAGCCCCGACCGCTACCAGTCCCTGGCGAACTCGGCCTTTGGCGGCGCCGTGACCAAGCGCCTGGGCCTCCCCAAGCCGCCGCTTCTTGAACGCCACGAGCCGGGCAAGCCGCTCGTGTCCGCGCCGGTTGCGCTGGGGGCTGCTCGCGGCGGGCGGCTCGAGGAGCCGGTCCGGGAGGTGTTGCGCGGGCTCGACGCGCACGTGGAGACAGACGTGGGATCGGTGGACGGACGCGGCGAGCTCGCCGCGCTCCTGTTCGACGCCAGCGGGATCGACGACAGCGTCCGCCTGCGCTCGCTCTACGAGTTCTTCCATCCGCTCATCCGCGCCCTGCGCCCGAGCGGCCGGGTGCTGGTCCTTGCCGCTCCACCCGAGGACTCGGCCGGCGTCCGCGGGGCGACTGCGCAGCGCGCCATCGAGGGGTTCGTCCGCACGGTCGCGAAGGAGATCGGGCGCAACGGGAGCACGGCGCAGCTCGTCCAGGTGACCAGCGGTGCCGAGGGCGCCATGGAATCCACGCTCAGGTTCCTGCTGTCGGCGCGCTCCGCCTACGTGGACGGCCAGGTGATCCGCATCGAGTCGGGGCACCTGGCGACCCCCGCGGACTGGGACCGCCCGCTCGAGGGCCGGACGGCCGCGGTCACGGGCGCGGCGCGGGGGATCGGCGAGGCGATCGCGGAGACGCTCGCCGACCAGGGTGCCGAGGTCCTGTGCATCGACGTGCCGACGGCGGGCGAGGGCCTCTCCGAGGTCGCGAATCGCATCGGCGGGACGTCGCTCACGCTCGACATCACAGGCTCAGGCGCGCCCGCCGCGCTCGCCGACCACATCCGCGGGCGCCACGGGCGGATCGACGTGTTCGTCCACAACGCCGGGATCACGCGCGACAAGACGTTGGCACGCATGTCCCCCGAGGCGTGGGACGCCGTCCTCGACGTGAACCTCTCGAGTCAGGAGCGCCTGAACGACGCGCTGCTCGGCGACGGGCTGCTGGGTGAGGGCGGCCGGATCATCTCGGTCTCCTCGGTGAGCGGCATCGCCGGCAACCGCGGCCAGGCCAACTACGCGACGAGCAAGGCGGGGATCATCGGGATGGTGAACGCGCTGGCGCCCGTGCTGCGTGAGCGACGGGCGACAGCCAACGCGGTGGCCCCGGGCTTCATCGAGACTGCGATGACTGCGGCGATGCCGGTGACGGCCAGGGAGGCGGGCCGCCGGACCAGCAGCCTCGTACAGGGCGGCCTGCCGGTCGACGTCGCCGAGACGATCGCCTGGCTGGCGAGCCCGGCGTCGGGCGGGGTGAACGGCAACGTGGTCCGCGTCTGCGGCCAGGCGCTGATCGGCGCATGAGCGAAGGCGACGTTCAGACGATCGAGCTCGACTCGCCGCCGTCGCTCACGTCGCTGTACGCGCGCGCGGTGGTCGCTCCCGTCCTGCCGGGCGGGAGGGACGAGCTGCCGGACCGGCGCCTCGAGCTGCGCGGGGCGGAGATGGAGGCCGAGCACGTCGCGGCGTACTCGCGCGTTTGCGGGTTCGGGGTGCGTAGCGTCGTGCCGGGCACGTATCCGCACGTTCTCGCATTTCCCCTGCAAATGAGCCTGATGACCGAGCGCTCCTTTCCGTTCTCGGTCATCGGCCTCGTGCACATCGCAAACCGGATCGACGTGCTGCAGCCCATCCCCATGGGCAGCAGTGTGGACTTCGCCGTTTGGGCCGAGGACCTGCGCGAGCACAGGCGGGGGCGGCAGTTCGACATGGTGGCCGAGGCGGAGATCGAGGGTGCCACGGCCTGGCGGGGCCGGAGCACGTACCTGCGGCCGGGCGGCGGATCGGATTCCCCGCGGTCGGATGGCGACGAGGAGCGGGAGCCGGCCGGGGAGCTGAGTGTGAGCGCCGAGTGGGACATCCCCGGCGACATCGGGCGCCGCTACGCGGCCGTCTCCGGCGACCGCAACCCGATCCACATGCACTCGCTCTCGGCGCGCCTGTTCGGGTTCCCGAGCGCGATCGCCCACGGCATGTGGACGAAGGCACGCTGCCTCGCATCGTTCGAGGGGCGCACGCCGGAGACGTTCACGGTCGAAGCCGCGTTCAAGTCACCGCTGAGGATCCCCGGCAAGGCGACGCTGCGGAGCGGCCGCCGCGACGGCGGCTGGGCGTTCCGGCTGGAGAGCCCGGACGGCGAGCGGGCCCACCTGATCGGATCGCTCAGGGGCTGACTGGACTGGCCGTGATCCGGCCGTCGCACGGTGCGAAGAAGAGATCCCGCACCGAGATCTCAAGCGAGCTGTAGTCGTTCGGCGGGGTCACCTCGAGCCGATCGGCCCGGGGACAGGTGGCGGGTGAGCCCCCTTGCTCGTTGTTGTCGCTCCATCCGAGGGAGAAGCGGGCCGAGTCGCCAGGTTGAAGGACGACCGCTGTCGGGTGACGGGGGAACGAGAAGAACCCGTCGCCGCGCTCGACGATCGTTCGCAGTGGCCTTCGCGTGGGCGACAGCATCTGAGCGCCGGGAAAACCGAAGAGCCGGCATCTCGAGCTCGACGAGTTCCTGAAGGCGAACGTGGCCTCGAGGTGACCCGCGGCACCCTGCGACGAGACGACTCGCAGACGCAGCTGCGTGGGTGCGCAGGTCCTGAGTCGCGCGGGCGCTGCCCGCTGAGGCGTGGTGGCGGTGGTGGTGGAGGAAGAGGAAGGCGGTCCACCAGCCGATGGCTTGGTCTGATCGGTCGCGCCGTGGTGTCCTCCGCCGCAGGCACTGAGGGCCGTGCAGCAGCCCAACGCGACGAGCGCTCTGGGGGGAAGCGGCATGTCGTCCCCAACCCTATTGAGGCATCGCGTGCCCGTGGCCGTGCTCGGGCATCGGCTTGCTCATCGCGCGGAGCATCGGGATGCCGCCTCCGCGGATGAAGCGGTAGACCAGGATCGCCGCGAGCCCGAGGAAGGCGATGTTCAGGAACGTCGTGTAGTTCCAGTGGACGCTCGCCTCGATCACCTTCGCGTCGCGCGCCGTCCGGACCAGCCCGGCGGTCTTGAACACGAGGTCCACCACGAGTCCGGCCACCACCATCGCCGCGTAGAAGCTGGCTGCGATCAGGACGCTCACCCTCAGCCCGTAGTACTTCCGGTAGATGTTGAGGATCGGCAGGATGATCAGGTCGGCGAAGATGAACGAGAGCACCCCGCCGAATGAGATCCCGCCGTTCCAGAGGATCGCTGCGAGCGGGACGTTGCCGATCGAGCACACGAACGAGATGACCGCCACGAAGGGGCCGACGATCGGTCCCCAGATGGTCGACAGGGCACCGGCGATCAGGAGCCCACCGAAGATGTCGCGGGCAACCGCTGCCCAATCCATCACGAAGTAGCCCGCGGTCGCGTCGAGGCCGTCGCGCGACAGGAGGCGCTCCGGTATCGAGCCGCGCCGCGCGACCGACATGTCCATCTCCGCGTGCCCCTCCATGGAGCCGAGCAGGCCGCGGTCGGCCTGGCGCCGCGCCTCGTCGAGGAGCTGGCGGCTGAGGAGCCGCCGGAACAGGACGGCGACGATCACGATCATCAGCGGCCCGCCCACGAACTCGCCGACGGTGAACTGCCAGCCGACCAGGAGCGCCATGATGATGCCGAGCTCCACCACGAGGTTCGTCGCGGCGATCTCGAACGCCATGGCGGCGGTGAAGTTCGCCCCCTTCCGGAAGAGCGACCGCGCCAGCGCCACAGCCGCATAGGAGCAGGAGGACGACGCCGCTCCCAGCCCGGTGGCGATCGCGATCGAGCGCGGGGAGTCGTCCCCCATGAGGCGGCGCATCTCGCTCTTCCGGACGACGGCCTGGACGGCGGCCGAGAGGAAGAACCCGAGGATGAGCGCCCAGAGGACCTCCCAGAACATCCCGAACGCGAACGACAGCGCCCGGCCGATGCTGTGCGTGACCGTTGCCAGCTGGAAGAGGTCGTGGACGAGGTGCATCGTGTACTGGGGTATACCGTGACGGTGGCCATTGACATCGACACGCCGCACGGGCTCGCGCGCGCCCACCTCCATCCGGTCGACGAACCGCGCGCGGCGCTCGTGCTCGGGCACGGCGCGGGCGGCGGCGTGGAGTCGCGTGACCTGGCGGCCGCGACGGACGCGGCGATGTCGGAGAGCGTCAGCGTCGCGCTCGTCGAGCAGCCGTACCGCGTGTCCGGCCGGCGGTCACCCGCCCCCGCGCGCCAGCTGGAGGCGGCCTGGACCGCAGCGGTCGAGCACCTGGGGGCGAGCGAGCTGGACGGGTTGCCGCTGATCGTCGGCGGCCGGTCGCTGGGTGCCCGCGTGGCGTGCCGCACGGTGGCGGCCACGGGCGCCGTCGCGGTCCTCTGCCTCGCGTTTCCGCTCCAGCCGCGCCGCCGCAGCGGCGATCCGTCCCCGAGCCGGCTGCCCGAGCTCGACGCCGTCACCCTCCCGACGCTCGTCGTGCAGGGCGAGCGCGATCCGTTCGGGATGCCGCCGCCGTCCGCGAACCGGATCGTGGCCCGGGTGCCTGGCGACCACAGCCTTAGGACGGATCTGGAAGCGGTCGCAGCCGCCGTCCAGTCGTGGATCGCGCAGCTCGTGCATCAGAACCTGAACGAGCTTATGAAGAGTAAGTAGACTGACGCGCGACCGGCCCAGCTGAGGAGGAGGAGGTCATGCAGGCGGTAGTGGTCCACGAGACCGGAGGTCCGGAGGTCCTGGTCCTGGAGGAAGCGGACCGGCCCGAGCCGGGGGACGGCGAGGTTCTGGTCAAGGTGCGGGCAGCCTCGGTCAACCCAATCGACTGGAAATACAGGCGCGGCATCGCCCAGAGGGAGCTGCCCGCGGTGCTGGGCAACGACATCTCCGGCACGATCGAGTCGTCGCGCGCAGAGGGATTCGCCGAGGGCGATGACGTCTTCGGATGGGCGGCCAGCGGTGGGTACGCGGACTTCGCCACCGCGTCTGCGGACACGATCGCCCGGAAGCCCGATGGCGTGACCCACGAGCAGGCGGCCGGTATTCCCGTGGCCGGCCTCACGGCGTGGCAGGCACTGTTCGACCGCGGGGGGCTGGACGCCGGGCAGACGGCGCTGATCGCCGGCGCCGCCGGCGGTGTCGGCCACTTCGCCGTCCAGCTCGCGAAGCACGCGGGGGCACGCGTTATCGGCACCGGCTCTTCCCGCAACCGCGAGTTCGTGCTGGAGCTGGGCGCCGACGAGTACGTGGACTACACCCAGCAGGACGTCGCCGAGGCCGTGAGCGAAGTCGACCTGGCGTTCGACACCGTGGGCGGGGACACCACGCAGTCCCTGGTCCCGACGCTGCGCGAGGGCGGCGTCATCGTCACCATTGCGAACGCGCCGCCCGAGGACGCGGCGCGCGAACGCGGCGCGCGAGCCGAGCTGCTCGTGACGAGCCCGAGCTCGGACCAGCTGGCCCGGGTAGCCGAGCTGGTTGGCTCCGGGGAGGTCCGAGTCGAGATCGCGGAGGTGCTCCCGCTCACCGAGGTCCGGCGGGCGCACGAGCTCAACGAGTCCGGCCACACCCGCGGCAAGATCATCCTGACCCCCGCGATCTAGGCTCTCTGCCCAGCGTGTACCGCTGGGTGGACCACACGGCGGAGGTCGAGCTCGAGATCAGGGCGGCCACCGAGCGCGACGTCTTCGCCGACGCCCTGGCCGCCCTCGCCGAGCTGCTCGCGGTGGAGGGGGATGCGACGGAGGAGCGGAGGATCGCGGTGAGGGCCCCGGATCGTCCCGCGCTGCTCGCGGCCTGGCTGGAGGAGCTGGTGTTCCTCGCGGAGTCGGAGGGATTCGAGCCTGTGAGGCTCGAGTCGATCGCGGTGGAGGGAAATCGGCTCGAGGCGGTCGTCCGCGGCCGGCACGGAGATCCGCCCCCGCTCGTCAAGGCGGTCACCTACCACCGGCTCACGTTTGAGCCCTGCGATTCTGCGTACTGCGCAAGAGTGGTGCTCGATGTCTGAGCTCCCCATTGAGCGCGTGGACGACGAGCTGTGGCAGATCCCGCCCAGCGCCCGGCCTGGCATGCGGGTACCGGCCCGGGTCTTCGCCGACGCGGACCTTCTGGCGGCGATCGAGCAGGATCGTTCGCTCGAGCAACTCGCCAATGTGGCGACTCTGCCGGGGATCGTCGAGGCGGCGATGGCGATGCCCGACATCCACCAGGGCTACGGCTTCCCGGTCGGCGGGGTTGCGGCAACGGACACGCCTGGCGGGGTGGTGTCGCCGGGTGGCGTGGGCTACGACATCAACTGCGGCGTCCGCCTGCTGGCCCTGCCACTGGACGCGGAGGAGCTTGGCAAGCGGCGCGAGCCCCTCGTCCACGAGATCTCCCGGCGGGTCCCGGCCGGGAGCGGTGGGAAGTCCGCCCAGCGCGGCGTGTCCGGCGCCAAGCTCGACCGGGTGCTGGAGGAGGGGCCGCGTGCGCTGTACGAGGACCTCCGGATCGGCACGGCGGAGGACCTGCACATGACCGAGTCCGGTGGGCGGCTGGAGGGCGCCGAGCCGGCGCTCGTCTCACCGCGGGCCTGCGAGCGGGGCAAGCACCAGATCGGCACGCTCGGGTCGGGCAACCACTTCCTCGAGCTGCAGCGCGTGGACCGCATCTACGAGGAGAGCGCGGCCGCGGCCTTCCGGCTCCACGAGGGGCAGGTGACGCTTCTGATCCACTCGGGCTCGCGCGGCCTCGGCCACCAGGTCTGCACGGACTTCGTGAAGCGGATGGACGCCGTGCTCGGGCGCTACGGCATCGAGCTTCCCGACAGGCAGCTCTCCTGCGCCCCGGTCGACTCCCCGGAGGGCCGCGACTACCTCGGCGCGATGGCCGCGGCCGCCAACTTCGCGTGGGCCAACCGTGCCGCGATCGCTCACCGTGCACGCGAGGCGATCGCGCAGGTGCTCGGACAAGGCGCCGCGCGGGAGACCGTCCAGGTGTACGACGTCGCCCACAACGTGGCGAAGCTCGAGCAGCACGGCGGCCGCGAGGTGTGCGTGCACCGCAAGGGCGCCACCCGCGCCTTCCCCCCCGACCATCCGGACATCCCGCCGGAGTACCGCGTCGCCGGCCAGCCGGTCTTCATCCCCGGCAGCATGGGCACGGCGTCGTTCGTGCTCGCGGGCCGCCCGGGATCCATGGAGCGCTCTTTCGGCACGACGTGCCACGGCGCGGGCCGCCGCCTGTCGCGAACCGCTGTTCGCAAGCAGGTCGAGGGCGGCGAGCTGCGCAGGCGCCTGGAGGACCAGGGAATAGCGGTGCGCGCCCCGTCCGCGCGCGGCCTGGCCGAGGAGGCGCCGGAGGCCTACAAGGACGTGGAGCGCGTGGTTGCGATCGTCGAGCGCGCCGGCCTCGCGGCGCGCGTGGCGCGACTGCGGCCGATCGGGGTGGTCAAGGGCTGATGCCGCAGTGCGACCGCGGTTCGAGGATCCCGGCCGAGTCAGATCAGCGGACGACGAGCTGGCCGCGCATGCCCGGGTGCACGCTGCAGAAGAACTCGTACGTGCCCGGCGGCACGTGGTCCACGCCCTCGACCGGCGACGTCTCGCCCAACCCGGTCAGCTTGCTGTGGAAGATCGGCCTGCCGTCCTTCCCGTTCTGGGTCGAGTTCACGTCGTGCTGGACGGTGTCGAGGTTCAGGAACGAGAGCTTGCCGCCCTGCTGCGTCGCGACCACGGGTGTGGCGTAGCTTGTCGATGCTGCACCAGGTCCGGCCACCACGCTGGGCCCGATCGGCGCAGGCTGTCCCCCGCCTCCACCGCCTCCGCCCCCGCTGCCGCCGAGGGCGCCCTCGACCGTGCGAACGCCGTCGCTCGCCACGTCCGGCACGCTGCCGGGGCGGTACGCCACCACGAACCCGTTGGCGAGTCCGAGCACGCCCACCGCCGCGTACACCGTGTTGCGGGCGACGCTCACGCCGGCCCAGGACAGGGACTCCGGCCCGCCGCTCCCGTACGCGAGCGGCCGCTTCAGCAGGAGCGCCCCGTTCCGCGCGTCGAACGCGTCTAGGAACCCGCTGAAGTCCACCGAGTACACCACGCCGTTGGCCAGCGTCACCGGCGGGCCCCAGTGCACCCCGTCGCCGATCGGGCCGGCCCAGCGGTACGACCCGCGGGCCGCCGAGACCGACCAGATGTAGCCCGGGACCGTGATCGGCCCGTACACGTTCTGACCGTCGTTCGCAGTCGACCCGACGATCCCGCCGATCGAGCTCGGCGGGCCGACGATCTGGCTCCAGACCGGCTTCATCGTCTTGGCGTCGACCACGTGGTAGACGCCCGACTTCTGCCCATCGCCCACGAGGAGGCGCCCGTGGGCGTCCCTGAAGAGGTTCGGGGCGGCCCCGAAGTCCATGTCTATCTGTGCGCACGAGCCGAGTCCCTGCGGGTAGTACGTCGGCGGGTTGCCCGGGATCGGGACGCAGGGCAGCTTGCTCTCCTGCGGGAAGTAGGTGTCGACGTTCCCCTTGTACGAGCCGATGATCTGCCCGAACCGCCGGCTCCGCCGGTTCACGTCGAACTTCAGGATCGAGTTGGTGTGCGCCGCCTCGGCCTGCTGCTTGAACGGATTGCCGGCGCCGACGAACGCCACCTTGCCCTTCGTGTCCACGGCCGGAGTGGACCAGATGCCCGCG
>VAWV01000099.1:17647-18105 GCA_005883295.1 Actinomycetota bacterium | reverse complement strand
GAATGTCTTCTGCATCCCCTGGAAGCGCTTCTTGAACCCGAGCATGACCTTCTGCCGGGCGGCGGCGCCCGAGCCGTCGTACATCACGGAGCTGCTCCGGCCCACGTAGTGCAGGAGGTCCTCGACCATGTGCCTGACGGTGCGCATGTCGTGCTGGGCGCTGGGCGGCGCCTTGGGCATGCTGTCGATCGCGCCGAGCTCCGTGACCCACAGGCTCGATGCGTCCTGCGAGCTCTCGCTCAGCCCGAGGGTCGCCTCCGAGTTGACCCGGCGCTCGCAGATCCTGTCGACCCGCGCCATGTACGGGTTGCTCGTGCGCCGGCCGGGCACGTCGATGTGGACCCCGAGGAGGTTGACCTGCCACATCACGAGCAGCGACATCCCGATCCAGAGGATGGGGTAGACGCCGACCAGCGGCGAGTGCGGCGCGCGCGGCATCTCGCGATCGTCGGCGCGCA
>VAWV01000099.1:0-17642 GCA_005883295.1 Actinomycetota bacterium | reverse complement strand
AGCCGCTGTCGGCGGCCGCCGGTCAGCAGCATCACGAGGCCGCCCACGATCCACGCGTAGGGGAGCACGTCGATCAGGCGCAGCACAGTTCGGGCGGCGATCGCGTTGGCCGGCGCCGGCCGGCCGTCGCGCATGACCACGCGGAGCTTGGCGATCCGCTTTCCGATGGTCTGCCCGGTGGTCGCCTCACAGACGAAGTAGTAGGTGAGCCAGATGGCGACGGCGAGGAGGCCGGCGCCCAGGAATCCGGTGATGGCGCCCCTGAAGAGGAAGAAGAGGCCGAGCAGCAGGAAGTTGTCGATAATCGCGGCGCGGCGGCGGCGCCAGTCCGCGTAGCGCCGGTCCTCGAGCTCGAACTCGTGCCTGGGCGTGATGGGCGCCTGCTCGTCCACCCGCGGCTTCTCCGGCGGGAACAAGTGGTCGAGAGGCGACGGCATCACCACCGGCATCTCGACCTGCCCCATCGGGTCAAGATCGCTCATTGCGCTTCCCTATCGGGCGCCAATGCGCCAGGCTTTACCGCTGCGGCACCGATTCCGTGCCGCGAGCGAGCCGTCGCGGCTACTTGATGACCGCGATCGTGTCGCCGGTGGCCACGGAGCCACCCTCGGACACGTTCAGTTCCTCGACCTTCCCGGCGGTCGGGGCGGTGATCTCGTTCTCCATCTTCATCGCCTCGATCACGCAGATCAGCGCGCCCTCGTCGACGTCCGCGCCCTTCTCCACGGCCACCCGGAGCACCGTGCCCTGGATGGGGGAGACGAGGGCGCCGTCCGCCGATGCGCCCCCCGCGCCCGAACGCTCCCGCCGGCGCGGCGGCTTGCGCGCCGCGGCGGCCGGCGCGGCCTGCGCCACGCCGTTGACGGCCGGGGCGGCTCCGATCACCTTCACGTCGAAGCGGCGGCCCGACACCTCCACCGCGTAGCTCCGCTCCACCTGCGGCCCCTCCTCCTCCTCGGCCGCCGACGGCTCCGGCTTCGGCTGCGCGAACTGCTTCAGCCACTCGCGGTCCTCGATCAGGTCACGGCAGGTCTCGCCGCGCGCCCACTGCTCTGTCTGCAGCAGCCCGATGTGGAACGGGATCAGCGAACGGACGCCGCCGATCTCGAACTCCCGCAGCGCGCGGACCATCCGGCGGGTGGCGCTATCGCGGTCGACGTCCCACACGATGAGCTTGGCGATCATCGGGTCGTACAGCGGGGTGATCTCGAAGCCGGCCTCCACGCCCGAGTCCACTCGCACGCCGGGTCCGGACGGCTCGCTGTACGCGGTGATCGTGCCGGGCGCGGGCGCGAAGTTCTTGGCCGCGTCCTCCGCGTTCACGCGGCACTCGATCGCATGGCCGCCCAGCCGGACGTCGTCCTGCGCGATCGACAGCTCCTCGCCCGCGGCGATCCGGATCTGCTCGCGAACGATGTCGATCCCGGTCGTCATCTCGGTCACGCAGTGCTCCACCTGCACGCGCGTGTTCATCTCCAGGAAGAAGTACTCGCCGTCCGCGAGCAGGCCCTCCACCGTGCCCGCGGAGCGGTAGCCGACCGCGCGCGCCGCCTCGGTGCCGATCTCCCCGATCCGCGTTCGCATCGCGTCGTCGACCGCCGGCGCCGGGCTCTCCTCGATCAGCTTCTGGTGGCGGCGCTGGACCGAGCAGTCGCGCTCGCCTAGGTGGATCACGTTGCCCTTCGAGTCCGCGAGCACCTGGACCTCCACGTGGCGCGGGTCGGGCAGGTAGCGCTCGATGTAGACGGTCGGATCCGAGAAGAACTTCTCTCCCTCCCGGGCCGCGCCCTCGAATGCCTTCTCGAGCTCGTCGGCCGACATCGCCACCCGGAAGCCCTTACCCCCGCCGCCGCCGGCGGCCTTGATGGCAACCGGGTAGCCGATCGCCTCGTCCACGATCCGGGCGGCGTCCTCGACGGTGTCCACCGGGTCGGTCGTGCCGGGCACGATCGGGACGCCGGCCTCCTTCATGAGCTCGCGAGCGCGGGTCTTGGAGCCCATCGCGTCGATCGCGTCGGCGGGAGGGCCGATGAAGACGAGGCCGGCCTCGTCGCAGGAGCGCGCAAACGCCGCGTTCTCGGCAAGGAAGCCGTACCCGGGATGGATGGCCTCGGCTCCCGACTTCTTCGCCGCCTCGATGATCTTGTCGACCACCAGGTAGCTCTGGTTGGCGGGGCCGGGACCGACGAGGTAGGCCTCGTCGGCGCGCCGGGCGTGCGGCGCGTCGCGATCGGTCTCGGAGTAGACGGCCACCGTTCCGATGCCGAGCTCCTCCAGGGTCCTGAAGACGCGAATCGCTATCTCGCCGCGGTTCGCGACGAGCACCTTGGAGAACATGGGCCGCGAAATCTAGTGACCTGAGGCGGATGGTCGGCCTCAGCTTCCCGCGCGGGTGGGCGCGGCTGACGACGCACGAGGGATGAGTCGATGCAGAGCATCGGCGATTCCCGCGGGTGGCGTCAGGCGCGTCCAGACGCCGGGAAGGTGCGCCGAACTGACGGCTCAGGTCACCTAGTCGGGTGCCGGGGCGGACGGCACGGGCGCCGGCGGCACCGGCCGCAGCCAGCGGCGCACCTGCGGCGCGGCGACGAGCGCGAGCAGGAGGATCGGGACGCCTGCGAGGACCACGACCGGGATCAGCACCCCGGCCTTCGAGAGCAGCCCGAGGCTCGCCCCGATCAGGATCACGCCCAGCCCGGTGCGGAGGGTGGGAATGGGCGTCCGAATCGACCAGTGGCTGCCCAGCCACACGCCCGGGATCGATCCGATCAGGATGGTGCCGGCCAGCCCGAAGTCCACGTTCCCGGCGATCACGTGTGCAATAGCGGCCGCCCAGAGCAGGATCGCGGCGTGGAACACGTCGGTGCCCACCACCTGGCGCGGCGCGAGCCGGAACAGGATGATCAGCCCCACCGCTATAAGCGAGCCGCTCCCCGCCGAGGTGACGCCGAGCACGAACCCAACACAAGCACCCAACGCGACCGCCGCGACCTTGTGCTTCCGCTCGAGCGCGAACCCCTCGCGCTCGCGGGCGACCACCTTCGGAAGGAACAGCGCCCGCGCAAGCACCGAGATCCCGGTGAACATCAGCGCGGCGGCCACGACCGTGAGCACTGTGTCGTCGAAGTTCTTACCGGTCGAGCGCTCGAGCGCGTGGAGCCCGTAGACGCCGGCCACGGCGGCCGGCACGGAGCCGAGCGCCATCCAGGTGGACAGCGACATGACGACCGTGCGCTGGCGGAAGTGGCGCCATCCGCCGACGGTCTTGGTCACGGCGCCGTAGGCGATGTCGGTCCCGATCGCGGTGACCGGCTTGAAGCCGAAGATCAGGATCAGGATCGGCGTCATAAGGGAGCCGCCGCCGACTCCCGTCAGCCCGACCAGGATTCCCACGCCGAACCCGAAGAGGATGACCAGCGGGTCCATGGCGAGAAGGTTAGGCCGGCGTCGGCTGGCCTGTGAAGGCCTCGATCAGCACGTCGGCGACCTCGGGGCGGGTGAACTCCTCCGGCGGCCGCTCGCCCCGACTCAGCAGCTCGCGCACCATGGTGCCGGACAGGAAGACGCGGTCCTCGGGCCCCGCGGGCGAGGTCTTGGTGGTGGCCATCCCCTCGGTGATCTTGCACCAGAAGGCGTGCTCGAACTTGAGCGGCTCGATGCCGAGCTCGCCCGGCTCGAACTCTTCGAAGATGTACTGGGCGTCGTAGGTGCCGTACCAGTCGCCCACCCCGGCGTGGTCGCGTCCGACGATGAAGTGCGTGCAGCCGTAGTTCTTCCTGACGAGCGCGTGGAAGATGGCCTCGCGCGGGCCGGCATAGCGCATCGCGGCCGGGTTGATGCCGAGCACCACGCGCTCGCGCGGGTAGTAGTGCTCGATCAGGACCTCGTAGCACCGCATCCTGGTGTCAGCCGGGATGTCGTCGTCCTTGGTCTCGCCCACGAGCGGGTGGATCAGGAGCCCGTCGACGGCCTCGAGCGCGGCCTTGGTGATGTACTAGTGCGCCCGGTGGATCGGGTTGCGGGTCTGGAACCCCACCACGGTCTTCCAGCCGCGCTCCGCGAACACCGCCTTTGCCTCCGCCGGCGACAGGACATACGGTGCCACCGCGTCGATGTGGGTGGGCAGGGCGCGGCTCGCGATCCGCCCGGCCAGCGTGCGCGCCCCCTCGCGGTAGAGAGCGGCGACGCCCGGATGGGCCTCGTCGGTGGTGCGGTAGATCTGCTCGGCCTCGCGGCGCAGGTCGCGCTCGTAGACCTCCTCGACCTCGATCGCCCCGAGGAGGGTGCCCTCGTGCCCGATCAGGTCGATTGTCTCGCCCTCGCTCCCGGTGTCGGAGGCCAGCGTGACCGGGATCGGCCACGGGCGGCCGTCCGGCAGCCGCATCCGCTCGACTACGGACTCCCAGTCCTCGCTGCCCTGGAATCCGTCGAGCGGCGCGAACCCCCCGTTCGCCAGGAGCTCGAAGTCGGCTGTCTGGCGCGCGCTGAGCCGGAGCTCGCTCACGCCGGCACCTGGACGCGCGAGTCGACGTAGGCGAGCACCTGTGCCGCCGAGTCCTGGACCGTCTGCGCCTCGGTGTCGATCGTGATCTCGGGGTCGAGGGGCGGCTCGTACGGGTCGGACACCCCTGTGAACTCCTTGATCTCGCCCTTGAACGCCTTCTCGTAGAGGCCCTTCACGTCCCGCCTCGCGCACTCCTCGACCGAGGCCTTCACGTAGATCTCCACGAAGCGGTCACGCATCACGGCTCGCGCCTCGTCCCGGATCTCGCGGTAGGGCGAGATGGCGGCGGTTATGGCCACGACGCCGTTGCGCGACAGCAGGTCGGCCACGAACGCGATGCGCCGGATGTTGGTGTCGCGGTCCTGCTTGGAGAACCCGAGGCCCTTCGACAGGTTGGTCCGGACCACGTCGCCGTCCAGAACCTCAACCCTGAGCCCGCGGTTCCGCAGCTCGGCCTCGACGATCTCCGCGATCGTCGACTTGCCGGCGCCCGAAAGGCCGGTGAACCACAGCGTCAGTCCGCCGTTGTGGCTTGCCCCGTTCTGGCTGCTCATGCGTGCATAGCCCCCGGCTTCGTGCAGTGAGTGCAGCCTATCGAGGCGTATCCGCGGTCATGCAAGGGGTTGTACGGAATCCCGTTGGCGGCGATGTAGTCCCAGACGTCGCCGTCGCTCCAGTCCGCGAGCGGGTTCACCTTCCAAAGGTCGTGCTTCTCGTCCCAGTGGAACTTGGGCGTCGTGGCCCGGAGCGGCGACTGGTCGCGCCGCACCCCGGCGACCCAGGCGTCAACCTCGGAGAGGGCCTGCTCGAGCGGCGACACCTTGCGGATCCCGCAGCAGGCATCCGGATCGCGTGCCCACAGCTCGTCGCCGTGGCGGCGGGCCTGCTCCTCGAGCGAGATGCCCTTGAACACCTCGATCCGAACGTCGTAGTGGCGCTCGACGGCGCGCCAGGTCTCGTAGGTCTCCTCGAACAAGACGCCCGTGTCCAGGGTGAAGAAGCGCGCCTCGGGCTCGATCCGGAGCAGCATGTCCATGATCACCGAGGCCTCCTTCTGGAACGAGCAGGCCACGAACAGGCGCGGGTGGAAGCGCTCGGCCGCGTAGGCCAGCACCTCCTCGGCCGTGGCGGGTTCCAGATCGGGGGGTACGGCTATGGCCATCGCTCGGCGCCCCTAGACCGCGCACTCGCCCTCACCGCGCTCTACGCGGTAGGGATCTGTGCGGCTCCAATCGATGAAGTGCTGCAGGCTCTCGAGGTTGAACTCGATCGGCAGGGAAAGGTCCTTCGCGGCCACGGCGAATGGCTCCGGGCCCACCCGGTCGACGAAATCGTTGAAGGGCTCGCCCTCCTGGCGCTCCGACTCGTACAGACGGATCCAGCGCTCGACGGCCTCCGGAACGCGCTTGGCGGGGAGGCGCACCTTCACGCGCTCCCCGTAGGCCACCACGCCGCCCTCGTAGCGGCCGCCGACGTGCGCGATGTAGGCGGGGATCTGCCGATCGCCGACCTTTATCGACGCGCCAGAGAAGCCGATCGTGCCGAGGTGGTGTTGGCCGCAGCCGTTGGGGCAGCCGGACATCTTGATGTGGATCCGCCTGGTGAGCGGATCCTCGATGCCCATCGACCCCACCCGCTCCTGGACGGCCTCATTCAGGCCCATGGAGCTCGTGATGCCGAGCTTGCAGCTGTCGGTGCCCGGGCAGCTGACGACGTCGGTGACCTCGTGCGCCCCGGGCTCCCCGAGGTCGAGCTCCTCGAGCCGGCGCCAGACGTCGTAGATCGACCCGTCCCGCACCCAGCGCAGGACGATGTTCTGCTGGATGCTCGTCCGCGCGTAGCCGCCGGTGTGGTCGCGCATGATCGCGGCGATCCCGCGGAACTGCTCGGGCGTGAGGTCCCCGCGCGGGACCTTGACCTCGATCGTGGAGAAGCCCTCCTGCCGCTGGGGACGGACGTTGGAGGCCACGAACCTGTCGAACTCGCGGCCGTCGCCGTTGGGCGACCCCGGCGAGAGCGGGACGGGCGGGGCATTGGCCTGCTCGTCGTCGATGAACAGCAGCGGATCGGGGGTGAAGTCGCGCTCGCCCACCCAGTCGCCCTCCAACTCCTGCTCCACGAGATCGCGGAAGGCGTCGATCCCGATCCGGTCGATCATGAACTTGATCCGGGCCCGCTGGCGGTTTGCGCGGAGGTCCTCCTGGCGGTCGAAGATCCGGAGCACGGCCTCGGAGACCTTGAGGTAGTCGCCGTTGTCGACCTCGACGAAGTCGAAGAGGGCCGACCCGACCCTGGCCATGATCGAAGTGCCGCCGCCCGTACGGACCTCGACGCCCTTCACGCCGTCGCGCAGGCGCGGCAGGAAGCCCAGGTCGTGGATCAGGGTTATCGCGCGGTCCTCGTCCGTGGCCGTGAACGCGACCTTGAACTTGCGCGGCAGGAGCTGGCAGACCTCGTTGCGGACGAAGTAGCGGACGAAGGCCCCGGCGTAGGGCGTGATGTCGAAGAGCTCGCCCTCGGTGACGCCGGCGAGGGGGTCGCCCGTGACGTTGCGGACGGTATTGCCGCACGCCTCGCGGCTGGAGAGCCCCGAGGCCGAGATCATGCGGATGACCTCGGCGGCCTGCGGGAGCGGGATGTGGTGGAACTGGAAGTTCTGGCGCGTGGTGATGTGGCCCTTGCGCATCGGGGCGTACCGCTCCGCGACCTCCGCGAATGCCTCCATCTGCTCCGGATTGACGCCGCCGAAGGGGAGCTTCACGCGGATCATCTGGACGTCGGGCTGGCGCTGCCCGTAGACGCCCTGCTTGAGCCGGAAGCCGATGAACTGCTCCTCGGTCTCCTTGCCGCTCAGGAAGCTCCCCGCGCGAGAGTCGAAGTCGTCGAACTCGCGCTCGATGATCGGGATGATGTGGCCGGGCACGTTCTCGTAGGCCACCTCGGGATTGGTCAGCGAGCCCTTGCGGCCCTTCGGCTTCTGCTCGGTGCTCTGAAGCGCAGACGGCTCCACTGGCTGATCTCCTAGCGACGAGGCCTGGTCGTCATCCCTAACGGACGAGCCGGGCGAATATAACAAAACCCAATCGGGTTTTCGAACTTTACCGAATGAAGCTTTAGGGCCGGGAGCGGATTCGCTACGAACCGGGGAGGGTCGAGCGCTCGGCGACCTCGCCGTCTTGCGGCTCGAGCGGCATGTCCGCCTCGGCCCAGGCCAGGAGACCGCCCTCGATGTGGTACGCCTCCCAGCCCGAGGCGCGGAAGGCTCCCGCCGCCAGATCGGAGCGGTTGCCCGCCCGGCAGTAGAAGACCACCGGCCGGCCTTCGTCGAGCTCGGGGCTCTCCCTGGTCAGCCGGTCGAGGCGGACATGCGCCGCGCCGGCGACGTGCCCGGCCTCGTATTCGTCGTCGCCGCGGACGTCAATCACCTGCGCGCCGCCCGAGATCAGCTCGCCGGCGGTCCTGGGGTCGACCGCGGTCGCCTGCTCGGTTGTCTCGGTCTCGGCCATCGCCTTCAGGGTAGTCGCCGGACGTATGCTGAGGACATGAAGCTCGAGGGCATCCACCACATCACCGCGATCACGGGGGACGCGCCCCGCAACGTCGACTTCTACGCGCGGGTGCTTGGGCTCCGGCTCGTCAAGAAGACCGTCAACCAGGACGACCCCACCGTCTACCACCTGTTCTACGGCGACGAGCATGGCGATCCGGGCCTCGACCTCACGTTCTTCGAGTACCCGGGCGTCGCGCCCGGTCGGCCCGGCGCGGGGATGGTGCACCGGATCGTCTGGCGGGTGGCCTCACCGGAGGCGATCGACTTCTGGGAGTCGCGGCTCGGCACCGAGGGCGTCGACGCCCGGCGCGAGGACGACCGCTTGAACTTCTCCGATCCGGAGGGCCTCGACCACGAGCTTCGCGTGGATGCCAGCGGGGACGAGCCGCTCACTGCGGACCACGTCGAGGTCCCGCGCGAGCACGCCCTCCAGGGCTTCGACGGCGTGCGGGCCTACACCGACGATCCCGATCGCAGCACGGCACTACTCGAGGAGGCGCTCGGCTTCGAGCGCCGGGGCGAGGGGTGGGAGTCGCGGGGCCAGCACCGCGGCAGCTTCTATGTCTACGACGCGGCGCCCGACCAGCGCGGCCTCCAGGGCGCCGGCTCGGTGCACCACGTGGCCTGGGCCTCGTCCATGGACGAGCACGAGGAGTGGCGCGAGCGCGTCCTTCGCGCCGGGGCGCGACCGACACCGGTCATCGACCGCTTCTACTTCCGGTCCATCTACTTCCGCGAGCCGAGTGGCGTCCTGTTCGAGATAGCCACGATCGGCCCCGGCTTCAGCGCGGACGAGGATCCCGAGCACCTCGGCGAGCGGCTCTCGCTGCCGCCGGCCTTCGAGCACCTTCGCGACCAGGTGGAGAAGACGCTCACGCCGCTGCCGGACACCACGCGGTGGCGACCGGCGCGGGTTTCCGGAAGCAATCCTGCCAAGTAAGGGCCGCATACCGGCCCGTAGGCAGGACGGTGGCGGCTAGGCGGTCCAGGGGCTCGGTGCGTCCGCCGCCAAGCCGACGCCCTCGAACAGCGCCGTACGCAGCCACGGGTTGAGTGGCTCCTCGCGCGCGGCGGGCGGCGGGGCGGTGTCCCGGAGGAACTGCTCGATGGCGGCCGCTATAGCCGCGGCCTCCTCCGGCGACGTGTTCGCCTGACGGACCTCGATCCGCGGCCGCGGCGGTCGCTTCCTGCCGTTCCTGCTCAAACCGAGGCGGAGGGTATCGTCGGCCGCGGTGCCCGACCTCGCGCTGTACGACCACGACACCGTCCTCAAGGCAATCTCTGCGGCGGATGCGGTGGAGCTCGTCCGCGACGGCTTCGTGCGGCACGCCACCGGCGAGTGGGTCATGCCGCCGAAGGTGTACCTCGACTCGCCGCCGCACGGCGACTTCCGAGCGATGCCCGCCCGCGGCGCAGGGCTGGCGATCCTCAAGTGGGCCACATCGTTCCCAGGGAACCCGGCGCGCGGGCTCGGCGTGGTGAACGGCGTGATCTGCGTGTCGGACGCCGGCACCGGGGTGATGTCCGCGCTGGTGAACGTCGAGGCCGTGACCGCTCTCCGCACCGGCGCGGTGGCCGCTGTGGCGGCCCAGGAGCTCGCGCGCGAGGACGCGCGCACGGTGGGGATCATCGGCTGCGGCGTCCACGGCTCTTGGGCGGCGCGCTGCCTTGCGGCCGTCGAGTACGGGCCGGGCATGTGTTTCGACCCCGACCCCGACCGCGCCGGCGCGCTCGCCGGCGAGCTGGGATGGGAGGTCGGCTCCCGCGAGGACACCCTCGCCTGCGACGTGGTGACCTGCGTGACGCCCGGAGCCGAGCCGGTCGTGCACGCGTCCGACCTCCGGCCCGGCATGCACGTGTCGTTCCTCGGCGCCGACGGCGCGGGCAAGGCGGAGGCCGAGGTCGACGCGGTGGAGCGCTGCGTCCTGTTCTGCGACGAATGGGCCCAGGCGAGCCACGGTGGCGAGCTGACGGGCGCGGCGGAGGCCGGGCTCGTGACCCGGGCCGACGTCGTGACCCTCTTCGACTCCACCGGCCTGGCCATCCAGGACCTGGCGATCTGCCGCGCTCTACTCGAGGGCGCGGCGTCGCCGGCCGCCCGGGTCACCCTCTAGCCGGGAGTGGGCTCGTGCTCCGGCGGAGCTTCGGTCCTGGCCGGAGCCAGCACGTCCTGGCGCGAGTAGTGGCCGACCGCGTCGAACCAGCGCTTCGCGTGCAGCCCCTCGCGCAGGTCGCAGTCGGCGACCACCATCCCCTCCTCGCCGTAGAGCGGGCCTGCGATCACGTCGCCCCAGGTCGGCTCCACGATCGCGGCGCCGCCACGGCCGAACACGTCGTCCGGGTCGTCGCCGAGCGCGACGGGAAAGTCGTCGGGGAACGCGCTGCGCGGGATGTACTGCGGCACCGACACGACGTACGCGCCCGATTCGATCGCGATGTGCCGCATGCTGGCCACCCACCCGTCCGAATCGTCAGCGTTGGGCGCGACCCAGATCTGCGGTCCGCTGCGGTAGACGGCGTAGCGGGCCAGCGGCATCCGGTTCTCCCAGCAGATCAGGCCGCCGATCCGGCCGAGCGGGGTCTCGACCACGCCCAGGTCGTCGCCGGCGCCGATCCCGTGGAACAGGCGCTCGTGATGGGTGGGCATGAGCTTGCGGTGCTTTGCGAGGAGCCCCTCGGGACCAAGGGTGAGCATCGTGTTGTAGAGCGTCCCGGGGCGCTCGGACTCGCGCTCGTTGACCCCGATCACGCAGTGCACGGCGTGCTCCGCGCACGCGGCCACGAGCTGGTCCACCAGCGGGCCGGGGACCTCCACCGAGCTCTCCCACATCCGCTCCCAGAGCTCGTCGGCGCCGCCGAAGGAGGCAGCGGCGCGCGCCCACCGATTCGACGGGTAGAGGGAGACGAACGTCTCGGGGAGCGCGACGAGCTCCGCGCCGTCGCGCGCGGCTGCTCCGATCAGCCCGGCGGCCTTGTGGACGGACGCCTCGGCGTCGAGGATCACCGGCGTCGCCTGGACGGCCGCGACCCGCACCGTCCTGAACGTGGTCACAGAGGGATGTTCCCGTGCTTGCGCTTCGGGCGCTCGACGCGCTTGGTCTGGAGCGTCTCCAGCGCGCGGATCAGCTTCGGCCGCGTCTCGTGCGGCACGATCACGTCGTCGATGTATCCCCGTTCCGCGGCCGAGTACGGGTTGGCGAAGCGGGCCTTGTAGTCGGAGATGAGCTTGCCGCGGCGCTCCTCGGGCGTCGGCGACTTCGCGATGTCGCGGCGGAAGATGATGTTCACCGCCCCCTCCGGCCCCATCACGGCCACCTCGGCCGTCGGCCACGCGAAGTTGAAGTCCGCGAGCATGTGCTTCGAGTTCATGACGTCGTAGGCGCCGCCGTACGCCTTGCGGGTGACCACGGTGAGCTTGGGCACCGTCGCCTCGGTGAACGCGTAGAGCAGCTTGGCCCCGTGGCGGATGATCCCGCCCCACTCCTGGCTCGTGCCCGGGAGGAAGCCGGGGACGTCGCAGAACGTGAGCAGGGGGATGTTGAACGCGTCGCAGAACCGCACGAAGCGGGCGGCCTTTTCCGACGAGTTGATGTCGAGCACGCCCGCCAGCTGCGCCGGCTGGTTGCCGACGACACCGATCGGATGGCCGTTCAGGCGCGAGAACCCGACCACGATGTTGCGCGCGAAGTGCTCGTGCACCTCGAAGAAGTCGCCGTCGTCGACGATGTACGCGATCACGTCGCGCATGTCGTAGGGCTTGTTGGGGTTGTCCGGGACGACCTTGTCGAGGTCGAGCTCCATCCGTTCGGGGTCGTCGCTCGGCGCAATGTGCGGCGGCAGCTCGAGGTTGTTCTGCGGCAGGAACGACATGAGGTAGCGGACGTCCTCCAGGCACGACTCCTCGTCGTCGGCGGCGAAGTGCGCGACGCCCGACTTGGTGTTGTGGGTCATCGCGCCGCCGAGCTCCTCGAAGGTGGGCTCCTCGCCGGTCACGGTCTTGATCACGTCGGGGCCCGTGATGAACATGTGCGAGGTCTCCTTGACCATGAAGATGAAGTCGGTCATGGCCGGCGAGTAGACCGCGCCGCCCGCACACGGGCCCATGATCAGGCTGATCTGGGGGATCACCCCGGAGCACATGACGTTGCGAACGAAGACGTCGCCGTAGGCGCCAAGCGAGACGACGCCTTCCTGGATGCGCGCTCCGCCGGAGTCGTTGATGCCGATGACCGGGCAGCCGATCCGGGCCGCCAGGTCCATGACCTTGACCATCTTCTCGGCCATGACCTCGCCGAGCGAGCCGCCGAAGACCGTGAAGTCCTGCGAGAAGACGCACACCCGGCGGCCGTCGATGGTGCCGTGGCCGGTGACGACCGCGTCGCCCCACGGGCGGTTCTTCTGCATGTCGAACTCGGAGGTGCGGTGGCGGACGAAGGTGTCGACCTCGTCGAAGGAGCCCGGGTCGAGGAGCTTCTCGATCCGCTCCCGCGCGGTGAGCTTTCCCTTGGCGTGCTGCTTCTCGACCGCCTGCTCCGAGGCCGAGTGGATGGCCTGCTCGCGCAGCTCCTGGAGCTGAGCCAGCTTCTCCTCGTAGGTCTCCGGGAACTTCTGCCGCACCGGCGCGGATTCTACGAGTCCGGCCGGCTCGGTCGGCCGGCCTACTCCCTGGCGAAAGGCTTCTTGTGGGCCTGGCCGAGCTCGTCGAGAAGGCCCTCCAGGCGGCGCTCGATCTCGGGCGCGCGCGCCGGGGCTGGCGTCATCCCGCGCATCCGCTCCCAGAGCCCGAGCTCGGCCACCTGCTCCTCCACCTCGGCCGTGAGCGTGACCTTGGTCCCCCAGCTGGACGGCTCGAGGACGGCCGTGCCCGCTGCCCCGTCCGCCCGCCACGAGAGGACCCTCTCGTGCTCGGTTGGCTGCACCTCGGCGCCGCCCAGCGCCTCTCCCAGGCGGTCGCCGCGGAGCTCCTCCCACAGCTCGGGGCCGGATTTCACAAGAGTTCTGGACACCTCCACGCTTGCCATGCCGCAGGGTTTCGGGGACGCCGTCCCCAGTCCTTCTATGCGCCCCAGAACGCGGTCGGGGCGCCCGATTGGACGCCCCGACACTTGACCCAAGAACCCCTGCTGCGGAAAAGGACGCTGGCTCCTGCGCCCTCAAGTTCTCGCCCATATTGTCGGTTCCAGGTTTCCTGCCGATATGGGGTGAAGACCCCATTTGACCCATGAGACGGCGTAGGGACTCAAATTCGCTCGCCGGGCAGGTGGTCGCGGCAAACGTCCTGATGGTCGTAGCCACCCTGTTCGCCGCCAGCGCGATGACCCATCTGAACCTGCGGATCGAGGACCAGCGGGTCCAGTTCGGGCTGCTGGGCCTCTCGATCGCCCTGGTTCTGCTCGTGAACATGCTCATGCTCCGCCGGCGCTTCTCCCCACTCGACCGCCTCATCGAGCGGGTGGAGGCCATCGATCCGGCCGAGCCAGCCGGTTTCGAGGCGCCGGAGGCCGACGAGGCCGTGGAGGAGATCGACCGCCTGGCTGCGTCGTTCAGGCGACTGCTCAGTCGGATCGACGAGGAGCGCAACCGCAGCGGACGGCTCGTGCTCCGGGCCCAGGAGGAGGAGCGTCGGCGCCTGGCCCGCGACCTCCAGGCGCTCCACCTGTCCGCGCCGCCCGGCACCGAGGAGGCGCTCGCCGAGCTCAAGCGGCTGGTGAACCAGGCGATGGACGAGCTGCTCCGCCTGGCGCGGCAGCTGAGGCCCGCGGCACTCGACGATCACGGCCTCACGTCGGCGATCGTGAGCCAGGTGCGGCGCTTCTCGTCGCAGACGGGCATCAGGGCCGAGGTCAAGGCGCACGGAGAGCGGATGGAGCTCGAGCCGGACCAGGAGATCGCCGTCTACCGCTTCGCTCAGGAGGCTCTGTCGAACGTCGTCCAGCACGCGGACGCGAGCAACGTGGAGGTCGACCTGACATCAAACGGCAACGGCCTCGAGCTGAGCGTCCGCGATGACGGGCGCGGGTTCGACCCGGACGCGCCGCGCAGCGGCGTCGGGCTGATCGGGCTGGCCGAACGAGCCCGCATGGTCGGAGCCCAGTTCGAGATCGAGTCGAGTCCCGGCCGGGGAACGGCCCTGACCCTGCAGGTGCCCTGATGCTCCGGATCCTGCTCGCAGACGACCACGGCATCGTGCGCTCCGGGCTGCGCGTGCTGATCGAGAGCCACGACGGGATGCACGTGGTGGCCGAGGCCGACGACGGCGTGGCCGCGGTCGAGGCCGCCCTCCGCCACGACCCGGACGTGGCGATCCTGGATGTGGCGATGCCCCGGATGACAGGCATCCAGGCCGCACGGGAGATCCGGTCGCGGCGCCCGCGGACGGCCGTGGTGCTGCTCTCGATGCACGACGACGAGCGCTACCTGTTCGACGCCCTGCGCGCGGGAGCCTCGGGCTACGTGCTCAAGCGGGCCGCCGACGAGGAGCTGATCGAGGCCGTGCGCGCCGTGGCCGCGGGCAAGTCGCATCTGCCGGCGAGCACCCAGGGCGCGCTGGTGAAGGAGTGGCTCGAGCGCGGCGAGGAGGCTCCCAGGGACCCGCTCACCCCGCGTGAGCAGGACGTGGTGAAGCTGATCGCCGAGGCTTACACGAACAAGCAGATCGGCCAGATCCTCAACGTCTCCGAGAAGACCGTCGAATCGCACCGAGCCAACGTGCTGGCCAAGCTCGGAATGCGCGATCGCGTGGAGCTCGTGCGCTACGCGATCCGGCGCGGCCTGATCGAGGCGTAGAGAACCCCGAGGTTCTCCGACGACCGGACGGCTCGCTCCATGGCGAGCGCGGGGTTGGCGCTCGCGGTCGCGGCCAGCGCGCCGGCCGCCGTGCCGAGCGCCTGGCGGGCGGCGACCGTCCGCGGCCTGCCCCCCCGGGCACCGAGGGCTCGGCCGAAGGCGAACCGGCGCGCCAGGAAGGACCTGCGGGTGAGGCGGTTCGGGCCGACCACGTGCTCCACGGCCGCGTCCGGCACGTAACGCACCCGCAGGCCGAGCCGGGCCAGCGCGCGCTGAGCCTCGTCCTCCTCGCCGAAGAAGACCCGGCCCGGTGCGTGGCCGAGCCCCGGGTCGAAGCCGCCGATCCGGCGGAGCGGGCCGGCGCGAAAAGAGATGTTCGCCCCGTAGACGGCGTCGGTATGGGGATCGAGGTCGCGGACCTGAGGTCCCCTGTCGAGAAGCGTCAGCACATGGGCGATTCCGTCCGAGAACCATGGCGGCGGAGCCGTCTCGAAGCGCGGCCTGATCGGCCCGCCGATGCAGGCCACCTCCGGCGGCGCCTCCTCCCAGCCTCGCAGGAGCGCCTCCCGCCAGCCCTCGTCCGGCAGGGTGTCGTCGTCCACGAAGGCGAGCACGATGTCGTCGTCGCCGGCCCATTCGAGCGCCCGGTTGCGCGCGCGCGAGAGGCCGGGGCGCGGCTCCACGAGCACCGTGGCTGCCGCGGACCGGCGCAGACGCTCCAGCTCAGCCGCCGGCAGCGCGCTCCCGACCACCGCCAGGTCGCCCTCCGGGACCTGTGGCGCGAGGGCCGCGAGGCACGCCCGGACGCGCCCGGCCGGCCGGTTGGTGCAGACGGCGACCCTGAGCCTCACGGCCACGCGGAAAGAGCGTAGAAGGGCGGATCGGTCCAGTACGCCTTCGCTCTAGACTTCGCGGGGTCCCCTGACCAGGCGTACCGAGGGCTTTTTCGATGCAGGAGATGGTCATCTACGGCGTGAGCTTCGACATGGTCGGCAAGCAGCCGATCGTGCTCCTCAAGACACGCGACGGGAACAAGTTCCTCCCGATCTGGATCGGCCACCCGGAGGCCGCGGCGATCCTCATGAAGCTTCAGGGCGCGAACACTCCGCGCCCGATGACGCACGACCTGATGGACGAGATGCTCTCCGAGCTCGATGTGTCCTGCACGCGCGTCTCGGTCACCGAGCTCAAGGAGAACACGTTCTACGCGTCGATCACCCTCCAGCTGAACGGTCGCGAGGTGGAGATCGACTCGCGCCCGTCCGACGCGCTCGCGCTGGCGGTGCGGACCAAGGCGCCGATCTTCGCCGCCGAGGACGTGATCGCCGAGTCCGCCATCGAGTTCGAGCACGAGGTCGAGGATCAGGACGAGGTGGTCGAGAAGTTCAA
This sequence comes from Actinomycetota bacterium, assembly GCA_005883295.1. Classification (GTDB taxonomy): domain Bacteria; phylum Actinomycetota; class Thermoleophilia; order Solirubrobacterales; family Thermoleophilaceae; genus AC-37. Next base: position 1,413 of record VAWV01000099.1, on the reverse strand, counting down.
GGACTTCCTCGACACCGTCACGCCCGAGGACTTCGCCTCCGGCGAGAGCTAACAGCGTCGAGCTTCAGCGCTTAAAGGTCAGTGTGCGCGGCCGCGACCTGCGGCCCGACTTATCAATAGCCACGATCCGGAGCTGATAACGGCCCTTGGCGGCAAGCTTGCGAGCAACGCCGCTTGGGAGGACCACACGGTTCCCCCCTTTGATGCCCCTTCGGTGGAGTGTCGCGAGTCTCTCGTAATGAGACCTGCGCAGTCGGCGCACCCTGAGCTCGATCCTTGCCCGCCTGGATAGCCGGTAAAAGACAGCGGCAGGGCCCTTCGACGCAGCGTGGACGACACCACCGTTCGCGCCCGCCGCCCCGAAGCAGGTCACGCTCGGCGGCGTGTTCGCCGGCAGTGCGCTGATCTGGTGCGACGCGGTCCAGAACGCGCCCGGGTCGGGATCGTGATTGGCGTCCGTATTGCCCCACCACCCGACGATCGCGTTCCCGTGAGGCCCAACGGCAACCTTGGGGAGGTCGGCGTTCCGCCCATCTTGGTCGAGCACCGGCTCCGCGCGCTGGAAGCCCGCGCCCGCGGGATGGTCCAGCGCCTCGAGACAGCGCCGGTACGTACCCGCGGCGTAGACCACGATGGCGTCGCCGGTCGGCCCTATGGCGAGCGTGGGATCCATGGTTGGCTCCCAGGCGAGCGTCTCCTCGTTTTGGGGGGCCTGGGTCGCGGGTTCCCAATCTCCCCCCGCGCTGCGATAGCTCATCGCGGTCCGACCCAGCTCGTTCCACTCGAGCACGGCGTCGCCGCGAGCATTCATCGCGAGGTCGAAATCCTGTGCCCTGTCGAACGGGTCGCCGGGAATCTGCTCCGGCGCGCCCCAGTGACCGCCGGCCGGCCGATAAGCGGTGTGAAGCGAGCCGAACTGAAATGTGCCGGACGCCGATCCGCCATTCCAGGCGATGAGCGTGTCGCCCCGTGCGTCGTGGGCGATCTTGATCTGGCCCCCGAACGAGCGCGAGTGGGTTGCGATCGTCTCGGGCGGTCCGAATGGGCCACCGGCCGGCGCCGTTACGGACAGTACGTTCGAACTGTCCTCTCCCTGCCGACCAGTGAGAGTGATGGAGCCATTGGGTTCGACCGTGGGCTGCGCGCCGTAGTACCACCCCTTGGGTGCTGTCTCGATCGGCCGTGGCGGCGTATAGGTGCCGTCCGCCGTGCGGGTGTCAACCCAGGGCGGGCCGCCCGACGGGCCACCGGTGAAGGTCAGATCGCCGTTCTCGCTCAGGTAGCCGTCCGCGATCGCGCCCTGTGGCAGCGATTCCACGGACTGGAAGCCCGCGCCGCGGGGCCGCGGGACGAGCATAAGCCCTGTCGAGGTGTAGACGAACAGGGCGGAGTCGCCCGCGAAGTTTGTGACCA
>VAWV01000221.1 GCA_005883295.1 Actinomycetota bacterium | reverse complement strand
CGCCATGCGCTCCGGGTCCCAGAGCCAGTCGCAGTAGAGCCCGTGCACGTCGGGTGGGGTGCCGGTGACGAACGTCGGCCAGCCTGCAGCGCTGCCCAGGTCGGCATGGGCAAACAGGTCGAACCAGGCGCCTTCCGCGCCCAGTGCGCCCAGGTTCGGGAGCACGCCATCGGCCACGAGGCGCCTGACCTGAGTGGCCTCGGCGGCGTCGATTCCGATCGCGAGGACCGGCCGGTGCTTGCCCATCCCGCGGAGTTCTACCGGCTCGCCGAGCCGTGCAAGTGGCGCTCGACGGCAATCGCGCTTACCCTGGGAGGCGGGACAACCAAGGACTGCCCGGTCCGCGCCGTACATGGAAGTACGGTCGAGGGGGCAAGGAGGTCAACATGCAGAAGGCCAAGCGGCTGGCAATCACGCTTGCGATCGCAGCGTTCGCCGTTCCCGTGGCGGGGGCGTCGGCCAGCTCAACGGTGACGCCGCAGAGTCACCAGAAGAAGGTGTGCGGGGTTTCGGACGGCGACCATCGCGATTGCGGCAAGGGTAACTTCACCGATCCCGGCAACGGGGGCGGGAAGCAGAACGAGGACAACGGGAAGGGCAACCTGGGCGACCCGGGCCGGTTCGGCCGCGGGCACCTGTCCTAACCAGTCCAGGACACCCAGCGGTTCGAAGGGCCCCGCCTCGGCGGGGCCCTTCTTTCGGCTCCAACGGCCGAATCTTGCCCCCTGCACCGTCCGAACACTGACGCTCAAATAGCGCTGAAAAGTTAAAGGCGCGGCCTCCAGCACCCGATACCTCGTGCTAGTCAGGCGACCAGCGGAGCTGGCGCAAACACATTCAAGGAGGACCGTGAACATGCTGCGGAAGCTCCGCGAGCGTATTCAGACCGAGGAGAGCGGCTTTACCCTGATCGAGCTCCTCGTCGTCATTCTGATCATCGGCATCCTTGCCGCGATCGCCCTGCCGGCCTTCCTCGGCCAGCAGGAGAAGGGCCAGGACGCGTCGGCCAAGTCCGACGCGCGCAACCTGGTGTCGCAGGTGGAGTCGTGCTTCGCCACGGAGCAGACCTACGTGAACTGCGATACCTCGACCGCGCTCGGGTCCACCGGCCTCGCCTACGGCACCGGTGCCGGGCAGGTCTCGGTGGTCGCCGGCGCGACGGCGAACTCGTACACCGTGGAGGGGGTCTCCAAGGCCACCACCGGCGGCGCGCACAAGTTCGACATCGCCAAGGACCCGACGGGTGTGACGCGTACCTGCACCCCGACTGGTCAGGGCGGTTGTCCTGCCAGCGGTAGCTGGTAAGCCAAGCTCACCAATTCGGAACTGATCAGGGGCGGGCCTTCGGGCTCGCCTCTTTTCGTTCGCGGATACCCTTCCGCGCGCATGGCGCAGGCAACCCCGAATGGGGTCGAAGGGCTCCGGGAGCTTCTCGGCCGCGAGATCGGGCCCAGCGGGTGGCGCCAGGTCACCCAGGACGACATCGACGCGTTCGCCCGCCTCAGCGGCGACGACCAGTGGATCCACGTGGATGTGGAGCGGGCCAAGGCCGAGAGCCCGTTCGGTACGACCGTCGCGCATGGGAACCTGACGCTGTCCATGATCGACGGCTTGCGCCGGGATCTGATCGAATCCACGGGCTTCAAGCTGGGCGTGAACTACGGCTGGAACAAGATCCGCTTCCCCGCCCCGGTCCCCTCCGGCTCGAAGGTCCGGGCCACCGCCGAGATCATGTCCGTGGACGACGTGGGCGGCGGTTGGGTGCAGGTGGTCACCAAGTTCACGGTCGAGGCCGAGGGCAGCGACAAGCCCGTCTGCGTGGCGGAGAGCGTCGGCAGAGCCCTGCCCGAGTAGTTGCGATGGCCGAGCAACCGCCCGACAGTCTGAGCGCGCTGGTCGCCCGCTTCGACCCGAGCGTGTTCGACGCTCCGGAAGGGCGGGCGCGGGTCCGCCTGCGGATCAAGGGCGGCGCCGAATGGGATGCGGAGGTGCGCGGGCAGCGCGTCCGCCTGGTCCCGGCGCGCGTGGATGCCCGCCCGGACGCCGAGATCAGCGCGGACGCGAGCGCGTGGCGCGAGCTTGCCGCCAACCTCGGATCCGGGATGGACGTCTACCGCGCTGGCCGGCTGATCGTTCGACAGAACCTCCACATCGGGGTGGGGTTCCTCGCTGCCACGGCCGGTGCGCCGAGCTCGGGTCGCCTTCGTTTCGCGCGCGTGCGCACGCGCGAGGGGAGGATCGCGACGATGGAGGCCGGCACCGGCCGGCCGCTGCTCATGCTCCACGGCCTCGGCGGGACGAAGATCTCGTTCCTGCCAACGGTCGCCGCGCTGGCCCCGGAGTACCGGTCGATCGCGATGGACATCCCCGGCTTCGGCGATTCCGACAAGCCGATCGGGAGCTACGACGCCGCGTTCATGGCCCGGTGGGCCGTTGCGCTGCTCGACTCGCTCGGCATCGAGCGGGCGGACGTGCTCGGTCACAGCATGGGGGGCCGGGTGGCCCTCGAGCTCGGCATGCGCCATCCGGACCGGGTCCGAGGCCTCATCCTCATGACCCCCTCGCTGGCGTGGCGGGGCGAGAAGCGCTGGGGGCCGTGGCTGCGTCTGCTGCGGCCCGAGCTGGGCTTCCTCCAGCCCACCCCGAGGCCCGTCGTCGCGGCCTTCGTGCGCCGCCTGATCGCGGGCGGCCGCGGCAGCTGGAGCGAGGCCGGTATCGACGAGTTCCTGCGCGCGTACCTCACGCCCCGGGGCCGGGTCGCCTTCTACGCCGCCGCGCGCCAGATCTACCTCGAGGCGGGCGACGGCCCGAACGGCTTCTGGTCCCGGCTCGAGAAGTGCTCGCCGCGGTCGCTGTTCATCTGGGGCAGGCTCGACCCGCTGGTGCCGATCGGCTTCGCCCGGCACGTGGCCGGTGCCCTACCGGCCGCCGAGCACGTGGAGCTCGACTGCGGCCACATCCCGCAGTTCGAGCGGCCCGCCCAGGCCCACGCCGCGATGCACGCCTTCCTGCGTGGCGCATCGCCGCACAGCCGGCGGGCCCGACCCGGCGCCGCCATGGGCTCCCGCCGGCGAGCGCAGAGCGGTCGAGGCTGAGCCACAGACCGCCGGCGCGCCGGGCAGCGCCGCGAGGGCGCGCCCGCGCGGCGAGCCGGTCTCGCGGCGACGGCGTGCCTGGAGATCCGTCAAGGCGCTCTACTGGAAGGGCTACGCCGACAACGTCACCGGCCTGTCGGGGATGGTCGCCTACAACCTGCTGCTGTCGCTCTTCCCGCTCGCGCTCGTCGCGCTCTTCGTGACCGGCAACGTGCTCCAGAGCCATAGCCTGGAGGCCAGCGCGATCAGGGACCTCCAGCGCCTGTTCCCGACCACGTCGCATGGGACGATCACGAGGCTCCTGCTCCACATCCGCGAGAACACCGCGAGCTTCGGCGTGATCGCCCTCGTCACGAGCATCTGGTTCGGCGCGTCGTTCTGGGGCGCACTCGACACCGCCTTCTGCCGGATCTACCACGTGGAGTGCCGGAGGTGGGTGGCCCAGAAGCGCTTCGCGCTCGTCATGCTGCTGGTCACCCTGCTCCTGGTCGCCGCGACCGTCGTGGTGCCGACCGCGCAGAGCATTCTCGTGGGCGGGGCGCACCGGCTCCCATTCGGCCTGGCCCACCTGGACGCGGTCTTCTACGCGCTCAGCCTCGCCGCCGGGCTCGGCGTGCTCTTCCTGGTCCTGTGCCTCATCTACTGGGCGGTGCCAAACAGGCTCGTCCCCTGGCGCGCGGTGTGGCCGGGTGCGACCTTCGCGACGGTCGCGATGGGCGCGATCGGGTACGTTTTCCCGCTCTACCTGAGCGGATCCCCACTGCAGGAGGTGCGCTCGATCGTCACGTTCGTGGTGATCCTGCTGATCTGGTTCTACGCGCTCGCGTTCATGATGCTGGTCGGTGGGCTGATCAACGCGGCGCGGTTCGAGATCCACGACACGGGCCGCCTGACCATCGACTCGAGCCCCGATTGACGCGGAATGGAGCGCTACACTCAGCCCGACCTCGCGCGGCCCCGCCGGGGTCCTTTCTTCGCGGGGCCCGCAGACCGTATGTAACTAGGAGACCATGGCCCGCGGGGACGTCCGAATCGCCGTGACCCTCGCTTGCGAGGAGTGCAAGCGGCGCAACTACCAGACCGAGAAGTCGAAGCGCAACGATCCCAACCGGATCGAGCTTCGCAAGTACTGCCGCTGGTGTGGACGGCACACGGGCCACAAGGAGACCCGGTGACTAGCCCGACGAGAACGGGCGCCCGCCGGTAGGGCCATGGCACGCGATCGTCAGCGCGCGAAGCAGCGTCAGGCGGCCCGCCGCGAGGCGCGTCTGTCCGCCCGCCGTGCCGGCCGGGAGCCGGCGAGCGGCGACGGCGAGCTCGACGCCAAGGCTGGTCCCCTCAGCGGGATCTCAGGCGCCCCGCCCGAGAACATCGGCCGCAGCGACGCGGTCGCGGAGACGCCGCCGCCCGGGCCCGCCGTGGCCGACGACGGCGACCTCGACGAGGTCGATCCCGAGCTCGAGGCGGACGCGATCGAGGCCGGGGCCCTCGCCGGCGAGGGCGAGGTCTTCGAAGACGAGCTCGAGCCGGCCCGCCCGGTCCGCGGCCCGCGGGGTGTGCGGGGCGACGAGGCGGCGGTCCCGGGCCGCCGCGCCGGCGGCGGTAAGGTTCTCGGGTTCCTCCGGGCGTGCTGGGCCGAGCTCCAGCGCGTCCAGTGGCCGGACCGCAGGACGCTCACCCAGCTCACCGGCATCGTCGTCTTCTTCGTGGTGGTCGCCGGCGCCTACCTGGGCGTCCTCGACCAGATCTTCTCCAAGCTGATCCAGGCAATCCTCTGAGCGACGATGTTCCGCTGGTACGCCGTAAACACCTATTCAGGGCACGAGAACAAGGTCAAGCAGAACCTGGAGCACCGGGTCGTCTCGCTGGGCCAGGAGCGCAACGTGCGCCAGATCGTCATCCCCACCGAGCAGGTGTCGGAGATGAAGGACGGGCAGAAGGTGCAGACCGAGCGCCGCACGATGCCGGGCTACGTGCTCGTGAACATGGACCTGAACGAGGACTCCTGGTCGCTCGTGAAGGGAACTCCCGGGGTCACCGGGTTCGTGGGCGCGCAGCAGAAGCCGGTGCCGCTCAGCCAGACGGAGATCGATCGGCTCCTCAACCGGGAGACCGCCGAGCGGCCGCGCACCCGCGCCCAGTTCTCGATCGGGGAGTCGGTGAAGGTCGTCTCCGGCCCGCTGGCTGACTTCTCAGGCGAGATCTCGGAGATCAAGGAGGACGCCGCCAAGCTCAAGGTGCTGGTGTCGATTTTCGGCCGGGAGACCCCGGTCGAGGTCGGCTTCGACCAGGTGAAGAAGATCTAGGCGCGTTCGATGGCGAAGAAGGTCCTCACCCTCATCAAGCTCCAGGTCCCCGGCGGTGCGGCCAACCCGGCGCCGCCGGTCGGTCCAGCGCTCGGCCAGCATGGCGTGAACATCATGGAGTTCTGCAAGGCGTTCAACGCCCAGACCCAGGATCAGAACGGCCGGATCATCCCTGTCGAGATCACGGTCTTCGAGGACCGCTCGTTCACCTTCATCACGAAGACGCCCCCGGCTGCGGTGCTGATCAAGGAGGCCGCCGGAATCGACAAGGGGTCCGGCGAGCCGAACCGCGAGAAGGTCGCGCAGATCACCAGGGACCAGATCCGCCAGATCGCGGAGACCAAGATGCAGGACCTGAACGCGAACGACGTCGAGGCGGCCTCGAAGATCATCGAGGGCACGGCGCGCTCGATGGGCGTGGAGGTGGCCTGAGCCATGGCCGGCCACGGCAAGCGCTACCGCGAGCTCTATGCGAAGGTCGACCGCGAGCGACAGTACTCGCCGGCCGAGGCGGTGCGGCTCGTCAAGGAGATGCAGTCCGCGAAGTTCACCGAGACCGTGGAGTGCCACATCCGCACCGGCCTCAACGTGCGCCACGCCGAGGAGCAGCTCCGCGGCACGATCACGCTGCCGCACATGGCCGGCACGGACGTGACCGTGATCGTCTTCGCCAAGGGCGACAAGGCGCGCGACGCCGAGGCTGCCGGGGCGAACGTCGTGGGCGAGGAGGATCTCGCCAAGCGGATCGAGGATGGCTGGACCGACTTCGACGTCGCGATCGCCACGCCGGACCTGATGCCGGTGGTCGGCAAGCTCGGCCGGATCCTGGGGCCGCAGGGAAAGATGCCCAACCCGAAGGTCGGAACCGTGAGCGAGGACGTGGGCCAGGCCGTTTCGCAGGCCAAGGCGGGCCGGATGGAGTACCGGACCGACCGCTCGGCGATCGTCCACCTCGCGATCGGCAAGACCGAGCTGAGCGAGCGCGAGCTGCTCGAGAACTACGCCGCGCTGATCGACGAGATCGTGAGGGCAAGGCCGGCGGCCGCGAAGGGCCGCTACCTGCGCACGATCACCCTCGCGACCACAACGGGCCCGGGTATCCGGGTCGATCCAGCGCGGACGCGCGACATCGTGGAGGAGGCGCCGGCCGAGGAGGCCGGGCCGGCCGCGGCCTAGTGTCCTGAGGCCGAACTTCCGCCTCAGGACACAGCTTCGCGGGCGCGCTACCCTTGCCGCCGCACAACCGAGCGCCCGAGACCCCCGGCAGGCTTCGGCCGTAAGTCCTGGGCAGGCGGATCCCGAGTCACCGCTCGACGGAGCCCGCCTGCGCGCGGGCTTCTTCAATCTGGAGACGATCGAGTGAACAGGGAACAGAAGGCGGCCGTCGTGGACGAGGTGGCCGACCAGATCAAGGGAGCCGACACGATCTTCGCGATCGACTACCGCGGGATCTCGGTCAAGCAGGCGATGGACCTGCGCCGGCAGCTGTCGGAGGCCGGCGCCAAGTTCCAGATCGTCAAGAACCGCCTCACCGTGCGCGCGGCCGACAAGGCCGGTGCCGAGGACCTCAAGCAGCTGCTCGAGGGGCCGACGGCGTTTGCCTTCGTGGCGGGCGACCCCGCCGTCGCCGCGAAGGCGGTCGCGACGTTCCGGCGCCAGAGCGGGCTGCTCGAGTTCAAGGGCGGGACGATGGCCGGCGAGTTCCTCACCGCCGAGCAGCTGGACGCGATCGCGAGGCTGCCCGCGCGCGACGCGCTGAACGCCCAGTTCGTCGGAGTGCTGGCCTCGCCGATCACGGGGTTGGTCCGCGGGCTGGGGTCGCTGATCAGCGGGCTCGCCATCCAGCTTGGCCAGATCCAGGAGCAGGGGCTGGTCGGGGGCGCTGCGGAGGAGCCCGCGGAGCCGGCCCCCGGCGACGAGGCCCCCGGCGACGCGGTGGCCGAGGCGGAGACCGCCGAGCAGGAGCAGGAGCAGGAGCAGGAGGAGACGGAGACTTCGGAAGCGCCCTCCGAGGGCGGCGACACGGAATCAGAGGAGGGCTAGATGCCTACGACACAGGAATGGATCGACGAGCTCAAGAACATTTCGGTGCTCGAGCTGGCCGAGCGGATCAAGGCGCTCGAGGAGGAGTTCGGCGTTTCGGCCGCGGCCGTGGCCGCGGCCGCCCCGGCTGCCGGTGCTCCGGCGGCGGGTGCCGACGGCGCGGGTGCCGAAGAGGGCGACGCCACGGTTGACGTGATCCTGAACGCGCCCGGCGACAAGAAGATCCAGGTGATCAAGGTCGTGCGCGCCGTGACCGGCCTCGGCCTCAAGGAGGCGAAGGCGCTCGTGGACGAGGCGCCGAAGCCGGTCAAGGAGGGCCTCGACCGCGAGGAGGCCGAGAAGCTCAAGGCCGACCTCGAGGAGGCCGGCGGCAGCGTCGAGCTGAAGTAGCCGATCCGGCGCCATAACTGATCCGAGCGCCCGGTTGCAGGGATGAAGCCGGATCGCTCGGAGCCGATACCAGGCGCGATGAGCCTGGCCCTCCAAGGTTCCGCCCGCCGGGCCGCCCGCGCCGCGGCCTCCAGCCCCGATCCCGTCCGCATCCGGCAGTTCGCCGCCATGATCGTCATGGCCGGGATAGGCCGCGTGGGCTACGAGCGCCAAAGCGCCTCGGGGGCGCATCCTGCCGCATCTGGCGGTAGAATCGCCGCAGGCCAATAGCCGAAGCCATCCCTACGTAAGCAGCGCTCGGCCACATATCGCCGAGCCTCGGGATGGGGTCCGTGACGGCCGTGTCACCGCCCCGGAGGGGGCGGGCTTCGCTGTGCTATTCTGACAGGTCGCGCTCGCGCGACCCAACGCGCTCGCCCGCCTTCCCTCAGACCCTTCCAGCAGACCTATAAGGAGCCGCCGTCTTGGCCCGTGTCGATGCCCCCCGCCACCGCCGTAGTTTCGCACGCCTCGGTAAGGCGAAGGAGCTGCCCAACCTCATCGACATCCAGAAGCGATCGTTCGAGTGGTTGGTGTCCACGGCGGATGGAGGGCTGCGCGAGACCATCAACGACGTCTCGCCGATCGAGGACTACACGGGCAACCTGGCGGTCGTCTTCGAGGAGATCTCGTTCGACCAGCCGACCGCGTCGATCGAGGAGTGCCGCGAGAAGGACCTGACCTATGCCCGGCCCCTGACCGTCAAGGTCGCCTTCCAGAACCGGGAAACGGGCGAGATCCGCGAGCAGTCTGTGTTCATGGGCGACTTCCCGTGGATGACGGATTGGGGCACGTTCATCATCAACGGCACCGAGCGCGTCGTGGTCACCCAGCTCGTGCGCTCGCCGGGCGCCTACGTGATGGAGCCCAAGGACCGCGAGAAGCAGGTCTTCATCGCCAACCTCATGCCGGCCCGCGGGTCCTGGCTCGAACTCGAGATCGACAAGAAGGGCCGCGTCTACGTCCGCATCGACCGCAAGCGGAAGCTCCCGGTCACGGTGCTGCTCCGGGCCATGGGCTACGTCGAGGACGAGCAGATCCTCGAAATGTTCGACAACTCGCTGTACGTCCGGAACACGATCGAGGCCGACACCGAGGTGACGCGCTCCGAGGAGGGCGCGCTGATCGAGCTGTTCAAGAAGCAGCGCCCCGGCGAGCCGCCGTCAGTCGACAACGCCCGCGCGCTGCTCAACCAGCTCTTCTTCGACCCGAAGCGCTACGACCTCACGCGCGTCGGCCGCTACAAGCTCAACTCCCGGCTGGGCCTCGACGAGGACCTCGACACCCGCGTCCTCACCCACAGGGACATCATCGAGCTGATCCGCGAGCTCGTCAGCCTGCCCAAGGAGCTCGGGATTCCCGAGTCCGGGGAGTTCGATGGCGGCGAGGCGATCAAGGACTACGCCCTTGAGGCGCAGATCTCGCCCCGCGAGCCCGTCCAGGAGCGGCTCGACGAGTACGAGCACTTCGGCAACCGCCGCCTGCGCACGGTCGGCGAGCTGATCCAGGAGGCCTTCCGGATCGGCCTCTACCGCATGGAGCGCGTGGTACGCGAGCGCCTCACCACTGAGGACGCGGACACGATCACCCCGCAGACGATCATCAACATCCGCCCGGTCGTGGCGGCGCTCAAGGAGTTCTTCGGCTCCTCGCAGCTGTCGCAGTTCATGGACCAGACCAACTCGCTGTCCGGCCTCACGCACCGCCGCCGTCTGTCCGCGCTCGGTGCGGGCGGTCTCACACGCGAGCGGGCGCCCATCGAGGTCCGCGACGTGCACCCGAGCCACTACGGACGGATGTGCCCGATCGAGACGCCGGAGGGCCCGAACATCGGCCTGATGGGTTCGCTGTCCTCGTTCGCCGAGGTGTCCGAGCACGGTTTCGTGACCACGCCCTACCGCGTGGTCGAGGACGGTGTGGTCACCAACAAGATCGTCCACCTCGACGCCAACGAGGAGGACGACAAGGTGATCGCGCAGGCGAACGCCGAGATCGATGCCAAGACCGGGAAGCTCCGCGGCCCCGGCGTCACCTGCCGCTCACGCGACGGTGAGCTCGTCCTGGTCTCGCCCAAGGACGTCGACCTCATGGACGTCTCGCCCGACCAGATCTGGTCGGTGGCCACGACGCTGATCCCGTTCCTCGAGCACGACGACGCGAATCGGGCGCTGATGGGCTCGAACATGCAGCGCCAGGCGGTCCCGCTGCTCAAGACCGAGGCGCCGTTGATCGGCACCGGCATGGAGACCCGCGCCGCGATCGACACGGGCGACGTCCTGCTGGCGGAGAACGCGGGCACTGTCTCGTTCGTCGACGCCCAGCGGATCGTCGTGGAGCACGGCTCGAAGAAGGACGAGTACCCGCTCCACAAGTTCATGCGCTCGAACCAGGGCACGATCATCCACCAGAAGCCGCGGGTCTCGATCGGACAGAGCGTGAAGGCCGGCCAGGTGCTGGCCGACGGCTCCTCCACCGACCAGGGCGAGCTGGCGCTCGGCAAGAACTGCCTCGTGGCGTTCATGTCCTGGGAGGGCTACAACTTCGAGGACGCGATCATCATCTCGGAGCGGCTCGTCAAGGACGACGAGCTCACCTCGATCCACATCGAGGAGTACGAGATCGACGCCCGCACCACCAAGCTGGGCGACGAGGAGATCACCCGGGACATCCCGAACCGCTCGGAGGAGTCGCTGCGCAACCTCGACGAGCGCGGCATCGTGCGCATCGGCGCCGAGGTCGGCTCCGGCGACCTCCTGGTCGGCAAGGTCACTCCCAAGGGCGAGACCGAGCTGACGGCCGAGGAGAAGCTGATCCGCGCGATCTTCAAGGAGAAGGCGCGCGAGGTCCGCGACACCTCGCTCAAGGTGCCGCACGGCGAGGGCGGCGTCGTGATCGACGTGCTCACCTTCCGCCGCGACGATGGCGACGACCTGGCACCCGGCGTGAACGAGCTGGTGCGGGTGTTCGTGGCCAAGAAGCGCAAGATCGCCGAGGGCGACAAGCTCGCAGGCCGCCACGGGAACAAGGGCGTGATCTCGAAGATCGTGCCGGAGGCCGACATGCCGCACCTTGCGGACGGCACTCCGATCGACGTGATCCTCAACCCGCTGGGCGTGCCTAGCCGGATGAACCTCGGCCAGATCATGGAAACCCACCTGGGCTGGGTGGCCGGCAACGGTTGGTACGACGACGGCTCCGACGCCTACAAGCAGGCGAACGGCAACGGTGGCCGGGTGCACGTGGCCACGCCGGTGTTCGACGGCGCCACCGTTCAGGAGGTCGACGAGGCGCTCGTGCGCTGGCAGGAGGAGCACGCCGACCGCGGCGTGGAGTTCGACGTCGACAAGTCCGAGCGGCCTGGCTGGCAGTCCTCGGGCAAGGTCCAGCTCTACAACGGGCGGAGCGGCGAGCCCTACGAGGAGAAGGTCACCGTCGGCTACATGTACATCCTGAAGCTGCTCCACCTCGTGGACGACAAGATCCACGCGCGCAGCACCGGCCCGTACTCGCTCGTCACCCAGCAGCCGCTGGGAGGCAAGGCGCAGTTCGGCGGCCAGCGCTTCGGCGAGATGGAGGTGTGGGCGCTCGAGGCCTACGGCGCCGCGTACACCCTCCAGGAGATGCTCACGATCAAGTCCGATGACACCGTCGGGCGCGTGAAGGCCTACGAGGCGATCGTCAAGGGCGAGAACATCGCCGAGCCGTCGATCCCGGAGTCCTTCAAGGTGCTGCTCAAGGAGATGCAGTCACTGGCGCTCGACGTGAACGTGAAGTCCGAGGAGGGCGCAGGGGTCGAGATCCGCGACGAGGACGACGACCTCCTGCGGGCGGCCGAGGAGCTGGGCATCGACCTCTCCGGCGTCCGCGCTCCGCTGGGCGACGCCGCCGACGAGGCCGAGGAGAAGATCGAGGCCGAGGGCGACGGCGGCCAGACGGCCGAATCGCCACAAGAACAAGACGCTGAATACGTAGAGAAAAAGGACTGAGGCCGACCGATGATCGACATCAACAACTTCGACGCAATCTCCATCGGCCTCGCTTCCTCGAAGCAGATCCGCTCGTGGTCGAGTGGCGAGGTCACGAAGCCGGAGACCATCAACTACAGGACGCTCAAGCCCGAGAAGGACGGGCTCTTCTGCGAGCGCATCTTCGGTCCCACCAAGGACTGGGAGTGCTACTGCGGCAAGTACAAGCGCGTCCGCTACAAGGGCATCGTCTGCGAGCGCTGCGGCGTGGAGGTCACGCGCTCCAAGGTCCGCCGGGAGCGGATGGGGCACGTGGACCTGGCTGCCCCCGTCTCGCACATCTGGTTCTTCAAGGGCGTTCCCTCGCGGATCGGCTACCTGCTCGACATGGCTCCGAAGGAGCTCGAGAAGGTCCTCTACTTCGCGGCGTCGATCGTCACCTGGGTCGACGACGAGGCACGCGACAAGGACCTGAAGAAGCTCGAGAAGGAGGTCCAGAAGGTCCTCGACTCCTACGAGGGCGAGCGCGAGCAGCGCGTTCAGGAGCTGCGCGAGTCGCTCGAGCGCAGGGTCAAGCACCTCGAGACCGGCAAGCAGACGGACTTCTCCGAGGACGACCACCTCTGGGCTGACGCGCTCGACATCAACGTCAAGAAGCTCTCCGACGAGGACCGCGAGAAGCTGATCAAGGACGTCCGCAAGGTCTTCGATTCCGACATCGCGGACACCGAGGCCTACATCGAGGACGCCGCCGAGCGGATGCGGCAGGTCTGGGACCTGTTCCGCGAGATGAAGCCGAAGGACGTGATCGCGGACGAGACCGTCTTCCGCGAGCTGAAGGACCGCTTCGGGTCCCCGTTCGGGTTCGGCGAGTACTACCGCGGCGGGATGGGCGCCGAGGCCGTCCGCGACCTGCTCGAGCAGGTGGACCTCGAGGCCGAGCGTGACGACCTGGAGGATCAGGTAAAGACGGCCAAGGGCCAGAAGCAGAGCCGCGCGGTCAAGCGGCTCAAGGTGGTCTCCGCCTTCATCAACTCGGACAACAAGCCCGAGCACATGGTGCTCGAGGCGATCCCGGTCATCCCGCCCGAGCTGCGCCCGATGGTCCAGCTCGACGGCGGCCGGTTCGCCACGTCCGACCTGAACGACCTCTACCGCCGGGTCATCAACCGCAACAACCGCCTCAAGCGGCTGCTCGACCTGGGCGCGCCCGAGATCATCGTCAACAACGAGAAGCGCATGCTCCAGGAGGCCGTCGACGCGCTGTTCGACAACGGCCGTCGCGGGCGTCCGGTCACTGGGCCCGGCAACCGCGCGCTCAAGTCGCTCTCCGACATGCTCAAGGGCAAGCAGGGGCGCTTCCGCCAGAACCTGCTCGGAAAGCGCGTGGACTACTCGGGCCGCTCGGTGATCGTGGCCGGGCCGGCGCTGCGCATCCACCAGTGCGGCCTGCCCAAGCTGATGGCCCTCGAGCTGTTCAAGCCATTCATCATGGCGCGGCTCGTCGAGCGCAAGTCGGTCCAGAACATCAAGGCGGCCAAGAAGATGGTCGACTCGATGATCCCCGAGGTCTGGGACGTGCTCGAGGAGGTCATCCAGGAGCACCCGGTCCTGCTCAACCGGGCCCCGACCCTCCACCGCCTGGGCCTCCAGGCGTTCGAGCCGGTGCTGGTCGAGGGCAAGGCCATCCAGGTCCATCCGCTGGTCTGCCACGCGTTCAACGCCGACTTCGACGGTGACCAGATGGCTGTCCATCTGCCCCTGTCGGCCGAGGCGCAGGCCGAGGCGCGGCTCCTCATGCTGTCCTCGAACAACATCCTGTCCCCGGCGCACGGGTCGCCGCTGGCCACACCCACCCAGGACATGGTCCTCGGCGCGTACTACCTGACCTACGGCCCCGGGCCGGAGGAGCTCGAGAAGCTCCAGCAGCGCGTCGCCGCAGGCAAGTGGAACGAGAAGAAGCACGGCAAGCGGCCGCACGTGTTCCGGTCGGCGCAAGAGGCGGAGCTCTCCTACGAGCACGGCATGGTCGCCCTCCACGACCTGGCCGAGTACCGCCGCCGCGGCGCCGAGAGCCACCTCCTCACGACGGTGGGCCGGATCATCTTCAACGAGCGCATCGAGCGCGCGCTCGAGGAGGTGCTCGAGGACGGCTACGAGCCGGACGTCTACGACTTCGTCAACCAGCCGCTGAAGAAGCGGGACATGGCGCAGGTCATCGAGGGGCTCGTCGCGCAGCACGGTCCGCACGCGGTCGCGCTCGTGCTCGACGCCTTCAAGGACGTCGGCTTCCACTTCGCCACCCAGGCGGGCATCACGATCTCCAAGAACGACGTGCTCATCCCGGCCAAGAAGGAGGAGATCCTCAACCGCTACGAGGCCGAGGTCGGGGAGATCCAGGACCAGTACGACCAGGGGCTGATCTCCCAGGAGGAGCGCCACGAGCGGGTGGTGGAGAAGTGGACCGCCGCCACGGACGAGGTCGGGAATGCCATGCAGGAGGCCCTGCCGCCGCTAAACCCGATCTACATGATGGCCAACTCCGGCGCCCGCGGATCGTTCAAGCAGATCCGCCAGCTCGCCGGCATGCGCGGCCTGATGGCCAACCCGAAGGGCGAGATCATCGAGCGCCCGATCAAGGCCAACTTCATGGAGGGCCTGTCGGTGCTCGAGTACTTCATCTCGACGCACGGCGCCCGCAAGGGCCTGGCCGACACCGCACTGCGGACGGCCGACTCGGGCTACCTCACGCGGCGGCTCGTCGACGTCTCCCAGGACGTGATCGTGCGGGCCGAGGACTGCGGCACGAAGGAGCACATCGAGGCGCCGCTCCGCCGGGAGGACGGTTCGTTCAGTACGAGCCTCGTGGGTCGCTTCTCGGCCACCGATTTCAAGACCAAGCGCGGCCGCAAGCTGCTCGACAAGAACCAGCTGATCGACCAGGTCGCCCTCGACGACATCGCCGAGGCCTTTGGCGACGAGGAGGTCGCCGTGCCGGTCCGCTCGGTGCTCAAGTGCGAGGCCGAGGCCGGGATCTGCCAGCAGTGCTACGGCATGGCGCCCGCCACCGGCAAGGTCGTGGCGATCGGCGACGCGGTGGGGATCATCGCCGCGCAGTCGATCGGCGAGCCCGGCACGCAGCTCACGCTGCGAACGTTCCACACGGGCGGCGTAGCGGGCGCGGACATCACCCACGGCCTCCCGCGCGTGGTCGAGCTGTTCGAGGCCCGCAAGCCGAAGGGCCTGGCCAAGCTTGCCGAGGTCGACGGCGCCGTGTCGGTCGAGGAGACCGACAAGGCGCGCAAGCTAGTGATCACCGACGCCTCAGGCGAGGAGCACGCCTACTCGTTCCCGCAGCGCACGCGGCTGTACGTGTCGGCTGGCGACAAGATCACCGCCGGCACCCAGCTCAACGAGGGCTCGATCTACCCGCACGAGTTGCTCGAGATCCGGGGCCGGACGGAGGCCGAGGTGTACCTCGTGCGCGAGGTGCAGAAGGTCTACAAGTCCCAGGGCGTCGACATCAACGACAAGCACATCGAGATCATCGTCCGCCAGATGATGAAGAAGGTGCGGATCGAGCAGCGGGGCGGGTCCAGCTGGCTGCCGGGTCAGCTGGTGGACCGTCACGAGCTCGCTCGCGACGGCGCCGAACTGAAGAAGGCGAAGAAGGCGCCGCCCGAGTACACCGAGGTCATCCTCGGGATCACGAAGGCCTCGCTGGCCACGGACTCATTCCTCTCGGCAGCCTCGTTCCAGGAGACCACCAAGGTGCTCACCGACGCGGCTCTCGAGGGCAAGACCGACAGGCTGCTCGGCCTCAAGGAGAACGTGATCATCGGGAAGCTGATCCCGGCGGCGACCGGCCTGCGCCGGTACCGGCGGCTCGAGATCGAGCCGGCCGAGCCGATCCCGCGGCCCTCGCCGGACGAGATCGGGCTCCTTGACGAGACGGAGCTTGCCGCCGAGCTCGGCCTCACGGGTAACGGCGACTTCGAGGGCTTCGGCTTCGGCGACGGGGACGACGCCGGCGCGTTCGCCGACGAGCTGGCCGATCTCGCCACGCCGCCGGATGACGGCGGCAAGTCCGAGTCCTAGGCCACCTGATTCTGCCGCCGGCCGGCCCGGGTCGGCGGCACGCGCTCGCGGATCGCGTCGAGGAGCTTCTGCGGCTCCCTGGCGCCGGCGGGCGGCGTAAAGAGGTCGATCCTGACGCGCGGCCGGCGGGGGAAGCGCA
>VAWV01000098.1 GCA_005883295.1 Actinomycetota bacterium | reverse complement strand
CGTCTCGCCCTTCCAGGCGTACACCGGCGCGCCGCGCGGCTCGTCGGGAGTGCCGTCGGGGCCCACGACCACTGCGGCGGCCGCGTGGTCCTGCGTGGAGAAGATGTTGCAGCTGGCCCAGCGCACCTCGGCGCCGAGCGCGACCAGCGTCTCGATCAGCACGGCCGTCTGCACGGTCATGTGCAGCGACCCCGTGATGCGCGCGCCGGTGAGCGGCCGGGACGGACCGTACTCGGCGCGCATCGCCATCAGGCCCGGCATCTCGTGCTCGGCGAGCGTGATCTCCTTGCGTCCGAAGCCGGCGAGCGCGAGGTCGGCGACCTTGAAGTCGGTGGCTGCGGCGGTCGTTGTGGTGGTGGGTGGCATCAGTCCTCCTAGGCTAGCCCAGGCCGGCCTTGAGACGGTCGATCGCCGGCACGGGGGTTGGATCGCGGCCCGCGAGCACGGCCATGTAGACGGAGACGAGGTCTCCCAGCAGAACCAGCGACATCAGCCGCGCGAATGGGCTTTCCCCGCGCGCCTGGACGCGCTCCACGGGCGTCCCGCCGTCGCGCAGCAGGTCCACGGTCAGCTCGATCCGGTTGCGCAGGCGGGCGTCGAGCTCGGAGTCCTCCAGGAACACGGCCGCGAGCGGCGACGCGTAGCCGCAGACCTCGTTGTGGTCGGCCTCCGGCAGCTCCGTGGCGAAGGCCGGCGCCTCGGCGTTCTCGTTTATCTGGCACTTCCAGCGCCGCGCTGCGGCGACCGTCGAGCCGGCACCGTGCAGCACCGGGACGGTCTCGCTCAGCGCTGAGGCGAGGCGTTTCGCCTTCGAGTCCCCTGGGGAGTCCGGGCCCCACTCCTCGGCCAGTGCGCCGAGCGGGCCGGCGGCCGCCTCGATCTCCTCGCGAATCGGCGGCCCGGCGCCGGAGGCGGCGGCGCACTCGAGGGCGGCCACGGTCATGTAGACCACCGCCGCGCGCGGCTGGAACCCGGCCGGGACGCCGATCACCGGTACCCCCTCGGCGCGCGCGCGGCGCGCCAGGCCGCCGCCCGTGGTGACCGCCACGCGCCGGGCGCCCGCCGCGCCGGCTGCCTCGAACGACGCCAGCGTCTCCTCGGTGTCACCCGAGTAGCTCGCGCACACGACCAGCGTGTCCGGGCCGATCCACGGATCGAGCTCGTAGCCGCGGGCCATGGAGATAGGCCGCTTGGCGCGGCCGCTCAGTGCCGCCGCGGCGAGGTCGCCGCCGATCGCGGAGCCGCCCATCCCGGCCACGACCAGGCCGCCCTCGGCCTCCTGGCGGGGGATCGCCGCCGAGTCGGCGCGCCACACGGCGTCGGCGAGCTGCGCGGGCTGGGCGAGCACGTCGCCGAGCATCCCGGCGCTGTCCACCGACTCGATCGCCTCGCGCGACAGCGTGGAGGTCGCGGTCACGCCGGCCCCACGGGCTGGCCGCCGCTCACCACGGCGCCGGGGTCGATCCGGGCGCCGCGCTCCACGCGTGAGCCCGCCGAAACGGAGGCGCCGGCGCCCACCATGGCCCCCTCCTCGACCACCACCGCGTCCTCGAGGCGCGCGCCCTGTGCCACGACCGCGCCGGTGATCGTGGAGCCCGCCCCCACGCGCACGTCGTCGTGCAGCACCGACCGCTCGACCGTGGAGCCGACGCCCACCGAGCAGTGGTGCCCGATCACGGACATCGGGCCGATGCGCGCTCCGCTCGTGATCGAGCCTTCGGCCACCAGGGAGCCGGTCTCGTCGCGCGGCGGCAGCGCGCTCTCCACCCGCTCGGCGAGGAGGTCGTACGTCGCCTCGAGGTAGCGGTCCGGTGTCCCGATGTCGAGCCAGTAGCCGTCGGCCAGGTAGCCGTACAGCCCATGTCCCACCAGTTGGGGGAAGACCTCGTGCTCGAACGACACCGCGCGGCCAGCCGGTATCCGCTCCATCACCTCGCGCTCGAGCACGTAGGCGCCGGCGTTTATCCGGTTCGTGGGCGGCGCCGCCGTCTTCTCGAGGAACGCCTCCACCTGGAGGTCGTCGCGGGTGGGCACGACCCCGTACCCGGCGGTGTCCGGCACTGCGATGAGCGCAAGTGTCGCGAGCGCGCCCTTGGCCTCGTGCTGGGCCAGCTCGGCGCTCAGGTCGAAGTCGGTGAGCACGTCGCCGTTCAGCACGAGCAGCCGATCGGCGACCAGTCCCAGCTCCGCGGCGTGGCGGACCGGCCCGGCGGTGCCGAGTGGCTCGTCCTCCACCACGTAGCGGAGCGCGATGCCGCCGTAGCGCTCGCCGAGGACGCGCTCCACCGCCTCCGACAGGAAACCGCAGGAGAGAATCGCCTCGTTCACCCCGTGGCGCTCGAGCCACTCCAGCATGAAGGTGAGGAAGGGCCGGTTGGCCAGTGGCATGACCGGTTTCGGTACCGACAGGGTCAGGGGGCGCAGCCGCGTTCCCTCGCCCCCAGCGAGGACCAGCGCCTGCAACTCAGCTCGTCCTCGCTACCCGCTCCTGGGACCCCTCGTACGCGAAGCCGGCGGCGCGCACCGCATCGGGGTCGAGCAGGTTGCGCCCGTCGACCACGATCGGCCGGCGCATCGCGTCGCGCGTCTCCGCGCTCGGAAGCTCACGGATCTGCGGCCATTCGGTGACGATCACTGCCGCGTCGGCGCCGGTCACGGCCTCGAGCGGCGTGTCGCAGAAGGTCACGTTCCCGAGCAGCTCGCTCGGCCGCGCCACTGGATCCCACGCCCGCACCTCCGCGCCCTCGGCGAGGAGCCGCGAGGCGAGGACGATCGACGGCGCCTCGCGCACGTCGTCGGTGTTCGGCTTGAAGGCGACGCCGAGAAGCGCGATCTCCTTCCCGACGAGTGAGCCCAGGTGCTTCTGGAGCTTCCCGATGGTGCGCCGCTTCTGGAGCTCGTTGACCTCGATGACCGCGGTCAGCAACTGGAAGTGGTAGCCGGAGTTGCCGGCCAGCTGCTTGAGCGCGCTGACGTCCTTGGGGAAGCAACTTCCCCCGTAGCCGATCCCCGCCCGCAGGAACTGCGTCCCGATGCGCTCGTCGAGGCCCATCCCGCGGGCCACCTCGGTCACGTCGGCGCCCAGCTCCTCGGAGACGTTCGCGATCTCGTTGATGAACGAGATCTTCGTGGCCAGGAACGCGTTCGAGGCGAGCTTGATCATCTCCGCGCTTGCCACGTCGGTGCGGACGATCGGCGCCTCGAGCGCCTCGTACAGCGCTACCACGCGGTCGCCGAATTCGTCCGAGTCGTCCCAGCTGCCCACGACCACGCGGTCGGGGTGCATGAAGTCGTGGACCGCCGACCCCTCCTGGAGGAACTCCGGGTTCGCCACGTAGCCGGTCTCGCGGCGGCGGCGTATCGAGCGGCCCGTGCCTACCGGCACCGTGCTCTTCATGACGATGGCATGGTCGTGCGATTCCCCGAGCTCCCGGACCACGGACTCGATGCGTGAGAGGTCGGCGTCGCCAGAGTAGGTGGGCGGCGTGTCCACGCAGCAGAAGAGGAGCTCGGCGCCGGACATCACCTCCCCCATGTCGGTGGTGAAGTGGAGCCGTTCGCGGTTCCGCTCGACCAGGTCGGCCAGGCCGGGCTCGAAGATCGGCACGTCGCCGCGCCGGAGGGCCTCCACCTTCTCCGGGACGATGTCGCGGCAGTGGACCTCGTGCCCCAGCTCGGCAAAGCACGCGGCCGTGACGAGCCCCACCCAGCCCGCGCCTATGACGCCGATCGGCTCGCGGTCAGGCACGTGCGGAGCCTATCTATCCCAGGGGCTTCGCCGAACGGGCGATCGCGAGCAACTGACGCTCCGACAGCGTCTCCGAGAGCGTGTTCGAGACCCAGTACGCGGCGCCGTCGGAGAGCCAGGCCACGAGGCGCGTCCGGGGCCCGTCGCGATACAGCATGTACTTCCGGTGGCCGATCGTCACCGTGGCCGAGGGGCTGCGCAGGATCGGCGGATTCGTCCAGGAGAGGCCCTGGAAGCCGATGTACTCGCCGATCTGGCCCGTGGACATGACCATGCGGTAGGCGTTGAACGGGCGGCGGGTGCCGGCCGTCTTGCCGGTGTACGCGCGGGGCGGTGAGAGGAAGGTGGCACCGCTGGGCAGGAGCCGCGGGTAGTAGAGCCGCAGCTGCCGCGCGCCCCCGCTCACCAGCTGCAGCGCAACCTGCCTGCCTACGCTCGAGTCGTTCACGAGCCCCGGCACGCGCTTGGACCGGTGCTTGCCGTGCCGCGAGCTGGGACGCGGCAGGGCGGGCGGCGCTGGAGCGGTCACGCCGAGGAACTCCTGCGCGAGCTTGTGGACCTCCTTGGACGATGCCGTGACGTAGCTCGGCCCGAGGTTGGCCGAGAAGTGGATCTCGTGGATGGGGTGCGAGGCGGACGAGACGATCAGGCTGAGCAGTCGCAGCACCCCGGTCGCCGAGCCGATATCCGACTGCGTGTACTGGCCGAAGATGTGGATCAGCTGGTCGCGCTTGTCGATCAGCTTGCCCACCCCGATCTGCTGCTTGATCTGACGAAGGAAGTCCTGCTGCCGCGCGGCGCGGATGATGTCGTTGTCCTCGTGGCGGTAGCGGACGTAGTCGAGCGCCGCGGGCCCGCAGATCTGCTGGTAGCCGGCCTGGATGTTGATCTTGGCGTACGCGTTGCTCTCGTTGTAGTAGTGGCGGTCCACGTCCAGGTAGACGCATCCCAGCGCGTTGACGGCCTTGCGGAAGCCGCGGAAGTCGATGTTGACCACGTGGTTGATCCGCAGCCCGGTGAGCAGCTTGATGGTCCGGACGGTGAGCTTCACGCCGCCGTAGGTGTAGGCCGCGTTGAGCTTGTCGACGCCGTGCCCGGGGATGTGGACCTTCAGGTCGCGCGGCACCGACATCAGCGCGGTCGCGCGCCTCGACGGGTCGAGCCGGACCAGCATCATCGTGTCCGATCGCGCGCCGGCACGGTAGTCCGCGGCGCCCGGCGCGCGCTGGTCGGCGCCGATCAGGAGGACCGTCTGCGGCTTGCCGTTGTCCGCCTGCGCCAGCTCGTTCGGCAGGCTGATCGTGTTGCCGTGCTTGAACGCGTTGACAACCTTGTCGATCTCGTGGAACGCGGCGACGCCGGTGGCCGACGCGGACGCCAGCAGCACCAGCACGGCGCCCACCAGGTAGCGCTTCCAGAGACCGCGCCGTTCCTCAAGCAATGCGGAGGTGGCCCTTTCCCACGGTCTGGGGCAGCGAGCGCACGAACTCCACGAGAGCCTCGCGATAGTGGACCAGCGAGTCGATCGAGACCCACTCCTCGGGCCCGTGGTGCCCGCCGCCCACCGGCCCGAACTCCACGGCCGGGACACCGGCGTCGATGAAGCTGATCGCGTCGGAGGCGCCGTCGCGGCCGACCGAGATCCGGTCCGGCGGTGTCCAGCGGGCGACCGCCGCGGCGAGCGCGCGGACGTGCGGATCGTCGCGCGAGACGGTGGCCGGCGCCCGGCGGAAGACCGTTTCGACCGAGACGTCCGGCAGCGCGCGGATCGCGTCGAGGATGGCGTCGGGATCCTGGCCGGGGAGGTAGCGGATGTCGACGTCGATCGCGCAGAGGTCGGGAACCTTGTTGATGCGGTCGCCCCCGATGATCCGGCCCAGGCTGATGGAGGGCCGGTCGAACAGGTCGGAGGCCTCGCGCGCGAACGGCATCGCCTGGATGCTGCGGAAGGCGTCGACTGCCTTGAGCACGGCGTTGTCGCCCAGCCACGGCGTGGAGCCGTGCGCTGAGGTGCCCTCCACCTCGATCCGCAGCGCGAGCACCCCCTTCGACTGGACGCCGATCCGCAGGTCGGTCGGCTCCCCGGTAATCGCGAAGTCGCCCACGTAGCCCTTGGCAACGACGTAGTCCGTTCCCCGGGCGGACGGCTCGTCGGACTCCTCGTCGGAGATACACACGAAGTGCACCCGGACGTCGCGCTGCGCGGCCAGATCGCGGACCGCGCACATCATCCCGGCGAGGCCGCCCTTCATGTCGTAGGCGCCGCGACCGAAGAGGCGATCCCCCTCGGTGCGCGGCTCGAACTGCTCGGGATGCCCCGGGACCACGTCGATGTGCCCGTGCAGCACCACGGTCGGTCCGGACTCGGCGCCGACGGTCCCCGCCAGGACCGGGAGGTCGTTGACCGTGCCGTCGCGCACCTCGATCTCGTGCGACTCGAGCCAGCCCTTAACGAAGCCGGCGGCCGCCCTGATCCCGTCGAGACGCGAGGTGTCGTAGGTGATCAGGCGCTCGGCGAGCGCGCGCTCCTGCATGGCGACGCAGGATAACGGCGACGATTGCGGCCAAATAACTGTCCCTGCGCGCGTGCGGGCCCCTCTCGATGATCTAGCCTTGCCGCGCCTTGCCACCTCCCGCGATCCGGTCATTCGACCGAGCCAGAGCACGGGAGCTCATGGGCTCGGACACCGGCAAGGCCGCCGGCATGGCGGCTGCCGTGATGGGCGGGAACGTGCTCGCCCTCGTCTTCACGGTCGTCTTCGCACGCCGGCTTGGCCAGACCGGTTACGGGTCGCTCTCGGCGCTGATCTCGACGTTCATCATCCTCATGGTGCTGGGCTCCGCGGTCCAGACGACCGTGGCGCGGGAGGTGAGCGCGGCCTTCGCATCTGGAGATCCGGCAGCCGGCGCCGGCGTGCGGCGGTGGCTCCGCCGTCTCGCGGTCGCGCTCGTCGGCGTGGTGGTCGTGTCCGTGCTGGCCAGGCACGTACTCGCCACGCTGATCGGCGTGGGAGACGTTCCGTGGGGCGCCGCCGCCACGCTGCCCTCCGGCTGCCTGTGGCTGATCGTGTCGATCGAGCGCGGCGCCCTGCAGGGGTTTCACCGCTACCGGCTCGTGGCGGGCAGCTGGGTCTTCGAGCAGGTCGGCCGCCTCGTGTTCGCGCTCATCCTCGTCGCGGCCGGGACGCACGTGACCGGTGCATTCCTCGGCACCCCCCTCGCGCTTGCATTCATCTCCATCGTGTTGCTTATTCCGCTGCGACATCTCCTGCCGCACGCGGAGCCGCACGAGCATCCCCTGGGCGAGCTCCTCAAGCGCGCCGCGGTCCCGGTCGCGGCGCTCGCCCTCATCGCGTGGATGCAGGACGGCAACGTGATCGTCGTGAAGCACATCGCCACCGGCAAGCAGGCCGGCTCCTACGCGGCCGCGGCCGTCGCGGCGAAGGCGATCATGTGGGTCGCGGTGGGCCTCGGCCTGTTCCTCGTGCCGTCAGCGGCATCCTCGCCAGGACCCTCGCGCTGATCGTCGCGGTCGCGGTTCCGATGGTGCTCGTGTACGCGGTCGCGGCCAAGCCGCTTCTACGGATCGCCTTCGGCCACAAGTTCCTCAGCGGCGCGGGCGCCCTGCCCTGGCTGGGCCTGGCGCTCGCGCTCCTCGCCTGCGCCTACCTGGCGGTGCAGTACCACCTC
>VAWV01000097.1 GCA_005883295.1 Actinomycetota bacterium | reverse complement strand
CTTTCGAAGAATTCGCGTCCGCGTAGCTCTCGTCGCTTGGGCATCGGCATGGCCCCAACACATATCAACCTTTGCTGGCGGGCACGTGAGGATTTTCACGTAGCCTCCTCGCCGTGAGGAGGCTGGCCCGGTGCCTGTGCGCGGCGATCGCCGCTCTGGTGGCGGTCCCGGCGGCCGCCGCAGGCGCGCTCCCCAAGGCGCCGCCGCGCGATCTGGCCTTCCTGCACGTCG
>VAWV01000096.1 GCA_005883295.1 Actinomycetota bacterium | reverse complement strand
TCGCGCAGGTGGTGCACTGGGCCCGCGCGCGTGGGATCTACGTGGTGCTCGACATGCACCAGGACGCGTGGAGCAAGTTCGTCTACACGCGCGGCGAGCCGTGCGTGGGCGACTTCCAGGCGATCCGGGGCTTCGACGGCGCGCCGCTGTGGGCCAGCCGCTACACGTCGCCTGCCTGCGCGCTGCACGGGGTGCGCGAGCTGGACCCGGCGGTTGCCGAGCAGTTCCAGAAGTTCTGGCTGAATGCCCCGGCGCCCGACGGCCTGGGCCTGGAGGACCACTACACGAACGTGCTGGTTGCGCTGGCCAAGCGCTTCCGCCGCAATCCGGCGGTTGCCGGATACGAGCTGATGAACGAGCCGCAGCCCGGGTTCAACGCGCCGCCGGGGGAGTCCGACGCCACCGAGCTCTTCCCCTACTGGGGCCGGGCCGTGGACGCGGTCGTGGCCCAGGTCAAAGGGTTCAAGCAGCTCTTCTTCGTCGAGCCGAACGTGGAGCGCAACGTGACCGACGCCCGGGAGGCGCCGCCCGCACCCTGGTCGACCTTCAGCAGCTACCCGAATGTGGTGTACGCGCCGCACATCTACACGGGCGTGTTCACGGCGGACCAGGAGGTGGCCTCGCAGCGCTTCCAGCCGATGGAGGACGGCTACCAGGCGGCGATGGACGACGCCAAGTCGCTGGGACTGCCGTTGTGGATCGGCGAGTTCGGCAACAACCCGAGCGACGACAACACGCTCCTTCCGGAGCACTACACGCTCCAGGACAAGTACCTGCTGGGCGGCGCGCTGTGGCTGTGGAAGGAGAACGCCAACGACACGAACGCCAGCTTCTTCTGGGGCGTGTACGGGCCGCCGTTCGGCCGCGGCACGCCGCAGCGCAAGCGCATCCTGCTCACCTCGAGGGCCACGCCGCTGACGACGGCGGGCACGCTGCTGAGCGTGAGGTACTCGCCGTCGGGGCGATCGTTCGACATCCGCGGCACCTCCAGGCGCGTGAGGAAGGGGGACCGCAGGCGCGCCACCGTGGTCTTCGTGCCGAAGAACGTGGTTGGGAGAATCCACGCCAGGGGCGCGCGCCTGAAGGTGTTCAGGCGGCATCTTCGCGCCATGAACGAGATCGTCCCCGGCGTCCTCCACTGGACCGCCGTACACCCGAACATCAAGATCGACGTCAGCTCCTACCTGGTCACTTCGTCGGGCACGCTGATCGACCCGCTCCTGCCCGACGACGACGTGTCGCAGCTCGGCGACCACCCAGTCGAGCGGATCATCCTCACCAATCGCCACCACAGCCGGAGCTCCGAGGCGATCGCGCGCGAGCACGGCTGCCCGATCCTCTGCCACGAGGCGGGGCTGCACCGGTTCGCGGAGGGGCCCGACGTGGACGGCTTCTCGTGGGGCGACGAGGTGGCACCCGGCATCACGGCGCTCGAGGTCGACGCCATCTGCCCCGAGGAGACGGCGCTGCGGATCGACCTCGACGGCGGGCTCCTGTCGATCGCCGACGCGGTGATGCGCTACGACGAAGACCTGCACTTCGTGCCCGAGCGCTACCTGGTCGACGATCCGAACGACGCGCCCGCCGTGAAGCTGTCGATCCGCGAGGCGTTCGGCCGCCTGCTCGACGAGCCGTTCGACTCGCTCCTGTTCGCGCACGGCAATCCCCTCATCGGCGGGGGTAAGGAGACCCTACGCGACTTCGTGGAACACGGGCCGGCGGAGTAGCGGCGATCGCGGCGCTGGCGGCGCTGCCTCCGCTCCCCGCACACTGGCCGCACCGGCTCGAGCTGGGTCTGACCGATCAGCCCGGCGGGGCGAAGGCGCTGCATAGGAGCGTGCCGCTGCGCTTCCGCTACCAGTACCTGGCGGGCGGCGTGAACACGGGCGGGGGCTGGGCCACCTGGAACCCGGGCGGGACGTTCGTGGACCGCTACGTGGGCGAGTCGGCGAAGGCCGGGATGATCCCGGTCTTCAGCTACTACATGATCCGGCAGTCGCTGCCCGGGCGCGACGACTCGGACGAGCCACGGGCCGTCCTCTCCAACCTCCGCAACAGCTCCACCATGGGCGCCTGGCTCGACGACGTGCGGCTGTTCATGAAGCGCGCCGCGCACTTCCCCAGGCGGACGATCGTGCTCCAGGTGGAGCCCGACATGTGGGGCTACGGCGAGCACGCCGCCAAGCACGGCGACGCGGCGACCGTCCCGGTGGCGCGGGTCGGGACGCTGGCCGGGCTCGCGCGGGCGGTGGTGCGGATGCGCAGCAAGCTCGCGCCGAACGTGCTGCTCGGGTACCACGCGAGCGACTGGGGCACGGGAGTGGACCTGACCGTCAACGATCCGTCGTCGAAGCAGACGGACGCGCTGGCGGCGAAGGCCGCGCGCTTCTACCGCTCGCTGAAGGCCCACTTCGACGTGACCTTCACGGACTGGTCCGATCGCGACGCGGGCTTCAAGCAGGCGATCTACGGCGCCGGCCCGGAGGCGTGGTGGAACGCGGCCGACAACGCGCGCTGGTTGCGCTTCATCCGCGGCTACTCCGCGGCCGCGCGCCAGCGCGTGGTGGTCTGGCAGATACCGCTGGGCAACACGCTCATGCGCGCCATGAACAACACCTGGGGCCACTACCAGGACAACCACGTGCAGTGGCTCCTGGGCAAGCACGGCCGAGCGCGTCTGGGAGCGCTCGCGAACGCCGGCGCGATCGCGTTCCTGTTCGGCGGCGGCGCCGACGGGACCACCTGCGCTTGCGACGCCCGCGGCGACGGCGTCACCAACCCGCCGCCGATCAACGGCAACACGCGGAGCTCGTACAGCGCCGACGACGACGGCGGCTACTTCCGCCACGAGGCTCGGGCGTACTACGCGCGCCCGCTGCGGCTGCCGTAGGCTCCCGGCCCGTGGGGGAGCCTTCCAAGGCGGTCCTGATCACGGGCTGCTCGTCCGGCATCGGCCGCGCGATCGCCGAGCGGCTCGCCTCGGGCGGGCACCGCGTCTACGCCACCGCGCGGCGTCCCGAGTCGATCGCCGACCTGAAGGAGAAGGGCTGCGAGATGCTCCCACTCGACGTCCTCGATGACGAGTCGATGCGCGCCGCCGTGGCCCACGTCGAGGAGGCCGAGGGAGCCGTCGGAGTGCTCGTGAACAACGCGGGCTACGGGCAGAGCGGGGCGATCGAGGCGGTGCCCATCGACGCCGTCCGGCGCAACTTCGAGACCAACGTCTTCGGCTACCTGCGCATGGCCCAGCTGGTGCTGCCCGGGATGCGGCGGCAGGGCTGGGGGCGGATCGTGAACATGAGCTCGGTGGCCGGCCGGGTGACCATGCCGGGGAGCGGCCCGTACTCGGCCACCAAGTTCGCGATCGAGGCCCTGAGCGACGCGCTCCGCTTCGAGGTCAAGGGGTTCGGCGTGCGCGTCTCGATCGTCGAGCCCGGTCCCATCCGCACCCACTTCACCGCGACCGCCAACGCCGGCATCCCCGACGCGGACGGCGCCTACACGGACTACCACGCGGCGGTCGCCAGGGCCGACGCCGAGGCTGACCAGAGCAAGCTGCTCGCCGGGGATCCCGAGGACGTCGCGAAGACCGTGGAGCAGGCCATCACCGCACGCAACCCGCGCACCCGCTACCGCGTCACCGTCCCCGCCCGGCTCCTGCCAACAATGCGGCGCGTGCTGTCGGATCGCGCCTTCGACGCCTTCCTGAGGACACAGGCTCCGCCGCCGGGGGCGAGGTAGTGCCGCGCGCGGCGGCGTGCGCGGTGCTGGCGTGCGCCACGCTGGCGTGCGCGGCGCCCGCGGCCCATGCGGCCAACCCCGTTCAGCCCTACGGCAAGAACGACGCCGGCGGCTTCCACGACGTGCTCCCGCCCGGCACACGCGGCCTCGACAACAGCGCGCAGCTCCTCCAGTTCCAGATCACCGGCCAGCGGCCGCAGCACTGGCTCGACCAGCTCCCGCTCTACCGCGACCTGGTGTACGCGGATCCGACCCTCACCCACGCGCAGATCGCCAGCTACTACAAGGACGCGACCTTCGGCGTGAAGCCGGGCGACATCGAGTCCACGGAGAGCCCGCTCGGGCGCCCCGGCCTCACGATCATCCGCGACAAGCGCTACGGCGTGCCGCACATCTACGGCACCTCGCGCTCCGACGTGCTGTTCGGTACGGGCTACGCGGGGGCCGAGGACCGCCTCTTCCTGATGGACGTGCTGCGCCACACGGCGCGGTCGCAGCTGTCGTCGTTCGCGGGCGGCGCCGCGTCGAACCGCGAGATGGATCGCACGCAGTGGGAGATCGCGCCCTATACGGAAGCCGACCTCCAGAGCCAGATCGACAACGCGCCGAAGCTGTACGGGGACATCGGCACCAAGTTCGTTCAGGACGGCAAGGACTACGTGGACGGGATCAACGCGTACATCGACCAGGCCGAGCTCAATCCCGACAAGCTGCCCGGCGAGTACCCCTTCCTGGGCATCCCGCTCCAGCACTGGAAGCTGACCGACGTGATCGCCACGGCCTCGCTGGTGGGCGGGATCTTCGGGAAGGGCGGCGGTGAGGAGGTCCGCTCGGCGCAGCTGCTCCAGGCGTTCGTCCAGCGCTTCGGCGTGCACGCCGGGCGGCGCTCCTGGCTCGACTTCCGCTCGAAGGACGACCCCGAGTCGCCGATCACCGTGCCCGGCCGGTTCCCCTACGAGACCGCCAGCGCGTTCGCGAAGCGCGGCCTGGCGTTCCCGGACAAGGGCTCGGTGAAGTTCACCCCGCCGGCGCCGCCGCCGAAGAGCAGCGCGAGCAGCGCCGCGAAGGGCGCGGTCGGCGGCATCGGGCACGCGCTCCGGCGCCACCAGCACATGTCGAACTCGCTGCTGGTGTCGGCGCGCAGGTCGGCCAACCACCACGCGATCGCGGTGATGGGGCCGCAGGTGGGCTATTTCGTGCCGCAGATCCTGATGGAGGAGGACCTGCACGGGCCTGGCTTCGACGTCGCCGGCGCGGCCTTCCCGGGGGTCAACACGTATGTGGAGCTGGGTCACGGCCGCGACTACGCCTGGAGCGCGACGACCGCCGACTCCGACGTGGAGGACACCTTCGCTGAGGTCCTGTGCAAGGACGACTTCCACTACCTCTACCGCGGCCGGTGCCTGCCGATGGAGCAGCTGTCGCGCACCAACACCTGGCACCCGAACGCCGGCGACTCGACGCCGCCCGGGCAGGAGACGCTGACCGTCTACCGGACCGTGCACGGCATCGTCTACGCGCGCGGAACGGTGAAGGGGCGCAGGGTGGCCTTCGCCCGCGCGCGGTCGACCTACTTCCACGAGGCCGACTCGGCGCTCGGCTTCGCGGCTCTCAACGACCCGACCAAGGTGCACGACCCGCGCTCGTTCCAGCGGGCCGTCGCGAACATCAACTTCGCGTTCAACTGGTTCTACACGGACGCCAACCACATCGCGTACTACCTCTCGGGCTGGTACCCGCAGCGGGCGAAGGGGACTTCGCCGGACTTTCCGGTGCTCGGGATAGGCAAGTACGACTGGCGCGGCTACGACCCGACCTACCACACGGCGCGGTGGCTGCCGTTCGCGCGTCATCCGAACGCGATCGACCCGCCCTATCTGGTCAACTGGAACAACCACCAGGCGCACGGCTGGAACGCGGCGGACGACAACTACCACTACGAGTCGGTCTTCCGCCAGCAGCTCCTCGCGGACAAGGTGCGCCATGACATCCGCGGCGGGCGCCGGATGCACCTCCAGCAGCTGGTGCAGGCGATGGAGGAGTCGGCGACGCAGGACCTGCGCGGGGTGAAGGTGCTGCCGGCGATGTTGCGGGCGGTCGGCAAGCCCCGGAGCGCGAAGCTGCGCGCGGGCATCGCCCTGCTGCGGCGCTGGCACCGGCGCGGCGCCCACCGGCGCGACCTCAACAGGGACGGCCACTACGACGACG
>VAWV01000077.1:7596-12360 GCA_005883295.1 Actinomycetota bacterium | reverse complement strand
AGGTGCCCCGCCTGCCCCAGCCTCCAGGGCGCGTACGCGAACGCCAGCCCGCCGCAGGCCGCTGCGACGCGGCCGGCGCCGAGCTCACGCGCGAGCAGATATGTGGCGCCGAAGGCGAGCGCGATCGCGCCGACGAACAGCAGGTCGTAGCGCACGACCGCCGCGGTCGGACCGGACCCGATCAGCCCGGCCGGCGTGTAGCCGATCAGCGCGTCCGAGAAGGCGAGGCTGTCGCGCAGCGGCCAGAAGCTGTTGGCCTGGAAGAAGTGCAGCGGCTGGTGGACGATCGCGTGCCCGTCCCACGCCACCTGCCAGGCCTGCAGGAGCGGATCCCCGGGGTCCGAGGCCACGCGGCTTCCGAGGTGGAGCACGAGCGGCCAGGTGGCGGCGATTCCGAGCGCCACACCGGCCAGCAAGACGAGCCCGACCTCACGCGCCGCGAAGCGCTCAGGGGGCCCGGCCCGCCGCATCGCGCGACATTCTGCCGTGTTGGGGCCCGGTGATGAGTCCGGCGGTTTCTAGATTGTCAGCGGTGCGCCGTCGACTCGGGATGCGACTGGCCGCGGCGCTGCTCGCGACCGCCGCCCTTCTGGTGGCCCCGACCGCGGCGCTCGCGGGCCGATCAGTTCCCCAGGGCTTCTTCGGGATGAACTGGGACCAGGAGGTGTCGTATCGCACCTCGCTGCCGACGCGGGCCGAGCAGTGGGGGAACATGGCCGCGGCCGGGGCCGAGGCGGTCAGGACGCCGGTGCTGTGGAGCAAGGCGCAGCCGAACAAGCACGGCGCGATCAACTGGAAGGGGACCGACGGCCTGGTCACGCTGGCCGCCGAGCACGGGGTCGAGCTGATCCCCGTGGTGACCCAGGCGCCCAAGTGGGACCGGAAGTACGCGAAGAAGCCCTTCTCGCCCCCGTCCAACGACGCGGCGTACACCCGCTACCTCCGCAAGCTGGTAAAGCACTACGGGCCGAAGGGCAGCTTCTGGAAGCACCACCCCGAGCTGCCGAAGCTCCCGGTCCACTCGGTGCAGGTCTGGAACGAGCCGTCCGAGTACTACCAGTGGTCGATCCCCGACGGCCAGGACTGGGGGCCCGGCTACGGGAAGCTCGTCCGGAAGTCGTACAAGGCGATCAAGGACGCCGATCCGAGCGTGAAGGTGGTCCTGGCCGGACTGCCCAACACGTCGCCCCAGTACCTCGACCACCTGTACAAGACGGGCAATATCCACGGCTACTTCAACGTGGCGGCGATCCACCCCTACACGGCCCATAAGCACGGCGTGCTGACCTTGACGAAGCAGTTCCGGGCCGTGATGGACAAGCACGGCGACAAGGGCAAGAAGCTCTGGGTGACCGAGCTGGGCCTACCCGCCTCGAAGGGCAAGACCTCCGACAACGGCCAGCTCCAGACCACCGACCAGGGCATGGCCGACTTCCTCACCGAGTCCTACAACGACCTGATGCAGCACCGGACGAGCCTGAAGGTCAACCACGTGTTCTTCTACACGTGGGCCTCCGTCTACAAGGGCTGGATCTTCAAGTGGACCGGGCTGTACGTCTACAACCGCCACGACGGCCAGGACGTCTTCC
Organism: Actinomycetota bacterium; assembly: GCA_005883295.1. Classification (GTDB taxonomy): domain Bacteria; phylum Actinomycetota; class Thermoleophilia; order Solirubrobacterales; family Thermoleophilaceae; genus AC-37. The sequence goes on along the minus strand of VAWV01000077.1, from coordinate 10,771 downwards.
AGGAGAAGCCGGCGTACCAGGCGTACGTGGACGTGTCGCGCTCGGGCGAGGGGTGCACGAAGACCACCACCGGAGCCTGCGCGCGACGTTAAGCGGGACACGCGTACTGCCGACGACTGTCCGGATGAGGGCTACGCTTGACCCAGTGCCCCGCCGGGTTGCCACCGTCCTAGCCGCTCTGGTCGCGAGCGGCGTGCTCCTGCTGGCGCCCCCTGCGTCCGCGAGCCCGAAGCTCCTGAAGGGATTCTGGGGGCCGACTCACCAGCTGAGCGGGCAGTCGGCGTTTCCGATCTATCGCGACCTCGGCGTGAACGTCTTCCAGATGCAGCTGCACTGGAACGAGATCGCGCCGATCAAGCCGGTGAACCCACGGAGCCCGTCCGACCCGGCATACCTCTGGCCGGGAGACGTCAGCTACGGGATCGCGCAGGCCAGCGCGTACCACATGCAGGTCGCCGTGATGATCATCTTCGCGCCGCGCTGGGCGAACGGCGGGAGGTCGCCGGAGTGGGCGCCGAAGAACCCGCAGGACTTCGCGAACTTCGCGTACGCAGCCAGCAAGAAGTACCCGGGGGTGCGCCTGTGGATGATCTGGGGCGAGCCGTCGCGCACCCCGAACTTCCAGCCGGAGACGCCGCAGCCGGAGTCGCGGGCGAACGCCGGCAAGCCGCTGAACAAGGCCGAGGCTAGAGCTCCGCGTATCTATGCGAGCATGCTCGACGCGGCGTACGGCCAGCTGAAGAGCGCGAGCACCAAGAACCTGGTCATCGGCGGGAACACGTTCAGCTGGGGCGCGCAGGGCATCAGGCCTGTGCCGTGGGTCGAGAACATGCGCTTCGGGCCGAAGGACAAGAAGCCGCGCCTCGACTACTACGGGCACAACCCATTCACCACCCGGAGGCCCGACATCCAGCACAGCAAAGGCCCGTTCTGCTTCGACCAGCACCACAAGCGCTCGCGAAAGGCCGGCTGCGCGGACTTCTCGGACCTGGGGTGGTTCGGGCCCGTGGTCGACAAGAACCTCGGGACCAAGAAGCACAAGCACCTGCCGCTGTTCCTGTCCGAGTTCACGATCCCCACGTCCAACCGCGACAGCGAGTTTCCGTACTACGTCAGCCCGTCAACCCAGGGGAGCTGGATCTCCTCGGGCTTCAAGGTGGCGCGGGCGGTGGGCGCCAAGCTGTATGGCTGGGTCCACCTGTACGACGACGTCGACGACCACTACTCGAAGTTCATCAGCGGCGGGCTGCTCCGCTCGGACGGGCAGAAGAAGCCCGGCTACTTCGCCTTCAGGCGCGGCTAGAGCGGGTTAGGGCGCCGGCGGCTTCCGCGCCAGCGCCGCGATCTGCGGGTCGCGTGGGTTGAGCGCGTGCGCGCGGCCGTAGTCCCGCCGCGCCTCCGGCAGGTCGCCGCGGCGCACGGCCAGGTCGCCCAGCAGCCCCCAGACCACGAAGTTGCTCGGCTGGCGGCGCGCGACGCCGAGTAGCGTGCCGCGCGCCCGGGCGTAGTCGTTGAGGCGGGCGTAGGCCGCCGCCTGGGTGTAGCGGGTTGTGGCCGACTCCTGGAGCCGCAGCGACCGGCTGGCATCGCTCAGCGCGGCCACGGGGTTCCCCGGCAGGTCCGCACGGGCATCCGTCGCGTAGCGATCGGCCACCACGGTGCGGGCCAGGAACACCGCTCCCACCGCAATCAGCGCCGAGTTCGCCGCAACCACGACCGTGCGGCGCCCCAGCGGGCGGCGCCGGCGGCCCTGCGGCACCGGAACCGGGGCCGCCTGAGCGCTCGGCCCCACCAGGATCGCCGCCGCCCCGAGGGCGACGCCGGTGACGCCGGGGAGGAGGTGCAGCCAGTCCACGCTCGTGTGGACGAGCCAGGTGAGGAAGATGCCGCCGGCCGCCACGGCCAGACCGGCCTCGGCGGAGCTTCGCCGGGAACGGCGGAAGCGCCGGCCGAGACCGAACAGGACGGCTCCGGCCAGGCCCAGAACCCCGATCCCGCCGACCACTCCCAGCTCGGCCAGCCCCTGCAGCTCGATGGAATGGGGCTGCGTCACATCCTCGGTGGTCCGTCTCATGCGGAAGTAGTCGGTGTCGTAGCTTCCGGCGCCCACGCCTTTCCAGGGATGGCTGCGGAACTCGTGCCAGGCGATCCGCCAGTAGTCGAAGCGATTCCCCCCGCCGGAGAAGAATCGCGCGGAGGACGTGGCGGACGGAGGACGGAGCTCGGTGAACGCCCGAGCCTCGGTGGAGATGCGGTGCAGCGGATGCGGAACCGCGACCGCGATCAGGACCGCCCCGGCGCAGGCAACCGCAGCGAGGCCGGCCGAGGACACCGCCGAGCCCGAGCGACCCAGGGTGCGGCGAAGCCCGACGGCGGCCCACCACGCCGCCCCGGCGAAGACCGCGGCCAGCGCGGCCCACTCCGCGGCGGTGCGGATCCGATCAGTGCTTGGGGCGTGCCCGGTGGCGGTCTGCCGGTAGACGTCCGTGAGCGGTCCGGAGGCGGCGATCACGGCGGCCCCGGCCACCACGAGGATCCACGCTCGCCGCCCCCTCCCGGGCACCGCGGCGAGCAGGACGACCACGCCCACGACCAGCGCCGGTATCACCGCGCGCGTCTCGCTGAGCACGACCAGGCCGAGCAGCAGCGTGGCCGCGGCGACCGCGACCGCGGCCCAGCGCGCCCGGCGGGCTCGCTCGGCGGCGGCCACCAGCGGCCAGAAGCCCAGCAGGAGGTAGCCGGCCTCTCCGTTCACGTAGCCGAGTGGGCCGTGGAGCCGGTTGGCGAGGAAGAGCGTCCGGGCGTCGCCGGTGAACATCCGCACGAGGAGGTAGACGCCGAACGCGGCGATCAGTGCGGTGAAAACGGCGAGCAGGAGCTTCGACAGCCGGTCGTCGCGCAGGAGCAGTACGAAGACCCCGAACGCGGCCGCGTAGAGCAACCAGCGCCCGGCGTCGGCGGCTCCACGGTCGGGCGACTGGGCCCAGCCCGTGGAGATGAGCGACCAGGCCCAGAGCAGCGCGAGCGATCCGATCGCGACCAGGGCCGCCGGGCGCGGGATCACAGGACGCGACAGCGCGAGCGCGAGCAGCAGGGCGAGCATTCCGAACCCGATCGGGCCCCACACGGTCATGTCGTAGAAGGCGAAGAACAGAGGGCTGACGCCGCATCCGGC
>VAWV01000077.1:0-7557 GCA_005883295.1 Actinomycetota bacterium | reverse complement strand
CCGCGACGACGGACTGCTCGCGGGGCGGCGCCCAGGCGCGCGTCTCGAAGAGCGTCACAAGTCCCACCACGCACACGACGAGGAGGCCCCAGGCCACGGCGGTCCCGACATCGCCGAGGTCCGCGACCACGAGCGCGATGGCGCAGGCGGCGGCGTGCCCAGACGCGAGGACGAGCGCGACGCCCCGGGCCGAGGGGAACCGCTTGCGCAGGCGGTGTGTGATGTGATCGCGGCCACCCGAGGCCACCGCCACGCCCGCACGGCGGCGGGAGACCGTCACGAGGGTGGTGTCGACAACCACGGGCGCGACCAGGAGCGCCGCGACGAGCAGCCGGTGCCACCCGGCGACGCCCCCGAGCGGTACAGCCATGATCGCGGCGCTCACGATGAAGCCGATCGGCATCGAGCCGCCGTCGCCGAGGAAGATGCGCGCCGGCGCGGACAGGTTGAAGGGGAGGAAGCCGAGGCACGCGCCGCCCAGCGCGATCGAGAGCGCGGCGACCGCGTGGTCATCGGCGCTCAGAGCGAGGACCGCCGCACCGATGGACGAGAGGACCGCCACCGTTCCGGCGGCCCCGTCCATGTTGTCCATCAGGTTGAACGCGTTGACAACTCCCACGACCCAGACGACCGTGAGCACGAGGTCCGCCGCGTCGCTGCCGAACACGTGCCAGCCGAGCCCGGCGATGAAGAGCGCCACTCCCGCGGCGACCTCGGTGATCACACGCGGAACCGCCCCGAGCCCAACGCGGTCGTCGAGGGTCCCCACCCCGAACAGGAAGAGGGCGCAGACGAATATCGGGGCCAGCCGCGACAGGTCGCCGGCGATCCCCAGCGCTCCGACGAGGAATCCGACCACCACGGCCGCGCCGCCCAGATACGGGGTCGGCGCCGCGTGACCCTTGTAACCGAGGGGACGGTCGTAGAAGCCGATCCGCTCTGCGGTGCGGATCGCTACGGGTGTGGCTATAAGACCGACGCCCAGCGACAGTGCCAGTGCGGCGACGATGCGAGCCTCAGCCGACAAGGCGAAGGTTCTGGTCCTGCTCCGCCAGGCTCCTCTCGTACGCGGCCACCTGGTCGATCGCCTCGTCGAGCGTCCGGCTCCGTCGACGGCCCAGCTCCTCGAAGCCGGGGCCGTAGGCCTCGGCGTAGGGCACAAGCCGGATCGCCGAAGGCGAACCTGTCCGGTCGATGACACGCCCGGCGAGCGCGATGACCGCGACTTCCTCGGTCGACCCGACATTGAAGACCCGGCCGGCGCATCCCTCTACCTCGGCGAGGAGCAGCAGCGCGTGGACCGCGTCGCTCACGTGGAGGAAGCAGCGCATCTGGGTGCCGTTGCCGAAGACCGTCAGGTCCCGACCCGTGATCGCCTGCCGGACGAACGTGGGGAGGACCATGCCGTAGCGGTCGGTCTGACGCGGGCCGATCACGTTGAAGAGGCGGGTCATGACGACCGGGGCATTGCCTTCCGAGTGCAGCGTGTGACCCAGTGCCTCTCCGAATGCCTTGGCTATCGCGTAGCTCCAGCGGCTCACCGCCGGCGGACCCAGGACGCAGTCGGAGTCCTCGGTAAGGGGGGTGCGTTCCTGCTTGCCGTAGACCTCCGACGTCGAGGTGTAGAGCAGCCAGCGGTCGTGCCGCGCCGCCGCGGTCATCACGTTCTGGGTCCCGTTCACATTCGCGAGGAGCGTGTCCAGGGGGTGATCGATCACCAGCTGGACGCCCACCGCCGACGCGAGGTGGAAGCACCTGTCGACGGAACGCACGCAGTCGTCCACCAGCGCGCCGTCCAGGACCGAACCCTCGATCAGCTCCACACCGCCGGAGTCGATCAGGTGCTGGACGTTCTGGCGGCTACCCGTCGAGAGATCGTCCAGGATCAGGACTTCGTCCCCCCGCGACGCAAGCGCGTCCACGAGGTGGGATCCGATGAATCCGGCTCCTCCGGTTACGAGGTATCTCACAGGGCTGTTCCCCCCAAGTGGCGATGGCCGCACCACCCACTGGAGGAACGCCGAGCATAATTGGTTCGCGCCGCGAGTTCATCGCGGCCGGGGTCGCCCTTAACACACCGGCCCGAGGATGAGGCTATATTCGCGCCCGGTGAGGTCACGGCCCCTCAAACACCGCCGCTGCGCGATCGCTGCGGCGGGGCTCGTCACGGCGTTTCTCGCCTCCACCTTGGGGGCCCCTGGAACGGCGATGGCGTCCCCCAACCAAGCCACCCCCTCTTCGGGGAGCCCCGCCGGCACCGAGTACGGGATCCCGTTCGACCATCGGCCGGCGGCGGTGGCAGCCTCGACAGTCTGGCGCCGCTGTTCGGGGCGGGCATCCGTCCGACCGCGGCGTTGCACGGGACGTCCTCAGGAGGCTCCGCGTCCTCGCGTCCCTCTGCATCGGGCGGTGGCCATCACGGAGCGAGCAAGGCGGTCCACGATGTGGTCATGTCGGCCCGCGCGGTGGCGGACAAGGCAACGGCAGGTGCGGGCGCGGCGGACGGCCAGGTCGCACTGATCGTCGCTCTCCTGCTCGGCACGGGCGCCGCCCTGGCTGTTGCGCTCCGGTTCGCGGTCAGGCGCTCGTCGCCGCCCGGCGCGGCGTAGCAGCCGCCAGCGGCGTAGGGATTGACAGAGCGGAGCCGCGTGGCCAAACAGCCGCTGGTTTCGATAATCACCCCCTGCTACAACCACGAGCCTTATCTCGACGACTACTTCGGGGGTTTGCTCGCCCAGACGTACGAGCCGGTCGAGTTGATCCTGTTCGACGACGGCTCGACCGATGGTTCGTGGGACAAGATCCAGGCGTACCTGCCCGCGGTCGAGCAGAAGCTGCACCGGGTGGTCGCGGAACGGCACGAGAACGTCGGGCTGATCGCCGAGATCAGCCAGGCGATTCCGAGGATCGGGGGCGAGTTCGTCTGCATCCTCGAGTCGGACGACTATTACCTGCCGACGATGCTCGAGGAGAGCGTGCGCTTCCTGCTCGATCGTCCGGACGTCGGGGCGGTCCACGGCGACACCGACTACCTCCTCCCTGACGGCGTCGAGCGTGCCTACTGGCGCAGTACGGGACGGCGCATCCCGACAGGGGACGTGTTCGAGCAGCTGCTCGTCGGCAACTTCGTGATGACGTGCGCGTTCTGCTGCCGAACCGCGTTGCTCCGCAGGTACGCAGATTACGACCGCTACCGGCAGCGTGGTTACGTGTCTGCGGATTGGGCGATGTACCTGGACATCGCAAAGCATGCGCGCTTCGGCTACATCGACAAGCCGCTGGCCCGCTACCGCGTGCTCACCGACTCGATGTCGCATCCGATGGACCCCGACAAGCATTTCGAATACCACCGGTCGCTGCTGAAGGTGCGCCTCGACTACGCCGACACTGAACGGGTTTCGCCGGAGGTCGCCGGGCGGGTGGCGCGCGAGTACCACACGTACCTGTACCGCCAGGGGCTGGCCCTCGGCCGTCCCGATGACCATGTCGAAGGGCTGCGCTGGCTTCGCCGTCACGATCCCGAGCGCTACGGTGGTCGCTGGCGCCGGCTGGCCGAACGGGTCGTCAGGTTTGAGCTCCTCTGGCGGATCGGACGCTACATAGGCGCGGTGAACCTCGGCTGGAGGATGTGGCGGCTGCTCGCCCGCCGCCGGCGGACTTCGGAGCGACGGACGTGAGTTGGCAGGTGTGGTTACGCACCCGATGACGGTCTGAGCGCCCGGTTGGACCGTGCCCACCGTCTCGATCTGCATCCCTTCGTATAACCACGCGCCGTATCTGCCGGCGGCGATTGAGAGTGCCCTGGGGCAGACTTACAGGGACCTCGAGGTTGTGATCGTGGACGACGGGTCCACGGACGACAGCCTGGAGATCGCTCGAGCGTACGAGCGGCGGGAGCCCGAGCGGGTGCGGGTGCTGACACACCCCGGGCACGTCAACCGCGGCACCGCGGCGACCGCCAACCTGGCACGCGACGTATCCCGAGGCTCCCTGTGGAGCGGTCTCCCATCCGACGATGTCCTTCACGCGGACCGACTCGAGCGGCTCATGGCGCACCTGGACCGCCGCCCCGAGCTGGACCTCGTCTACAGCTACGCCCGGTACGTCGACGCCGCCGGCCGCCCGCTGCCGGAGCGCGGCATCCTCGGTACAGACATCACGGGCGAGCGTCACCCCGTCGATCTACTGATCCCAGGCAACCTGATCCCGGCTACAACCGTGCTGGCCCGGCGCGACGGCTTCGAGCGGATCGGCTTTCACGAAGACCTCCTCGTGTACAGCGACTGGGAGCTGTGGGTGCGCGTCTTCGCGTCCGCGCGCGTGGGATTCGTGCCGAAGGTGCTGGTGGACTACCGGGTTCACGGGGCGAACGCGAGCGTCGACCTCGAGCCCTCGGTCCACCTCCCGCGCAGCCTGGCGGTGGTTGAGAGCCTGGAGCGAAAGGCCCCCTCGATTCCGGGCCTGTCCCGGCGGCGCGCCCGCGCCCTCCTCGCTCTCGAGCGCGCGTATCTCGAGTTCTGCACGGGCAGGCCGGAGGCCGCGGAAGCCAGCCTGGGCTCGGCCTTCGATCACGACCCGGCGCTCCTGGAGTCGCCAGCGAGACTGGCGTACTTCCTCACACGCTGGGAGAACGACGTCCTGCACCCATGGCTGCCCGCCGCCTCGTACGAGCGACTCGCCGGGTGGCTTCGCTCCGCGTCGCCCGTCATGGTCGATGCGGCGGTCGCCGCGCGCGCCCCCGGCAACTTCAGCGTCTGGGTGCTCTCCGCTCTTCCCCCGGCGACGGGACGCGCGGCGCGCGAATGGATGCGGCTCGTGGCCGCCGTGCAGTATCTCGCCGCGTCCCAGCAGCACCGTCGCGCCGGGTCCCCGGCCCTCAGCGCCATGCGTAAGGTCCAGGCGCTCCGAACGTATCCGCGGCTCTTGAGCGGCAGAGCAGCCGGCCCGCCCGTGCGCCGCGCGGTGGAATCCATCCGGGTCACACGGATGGGCCCGCGGCGGCGTCGCGTTGAAGCGCGGGCGTAGGCCCGGGTGCCCGAGATCGACCACGGAGACACGCCCGTCCGGGCAGACTCGACGGACGTAGTCGTGCGCCCTGGGGCGGGACGGACGGCGATCGCCGCTGCGATCCCGGCGGCGTGCTTCTCCCTCGCCACGACCCACCTGCTCAGGCGAGGCACGTTTCCGCGCCGGCCCGCGCGGGCGTGCAGCCCGCCGTCCGCCTGCACGCCGTAGCGCGAAGCTAACCTGCTCGCCGAATGGTCCGCCACGACCACGAGCGCTTCGCCGAGCTGACGTTCGACGACTTCCGGCGGATGGCCACGGACGACTCGCTGAGCCCGTACGAGAAGGTCGGCTTTCCCGACGAGTACCGCGCGGGCCTCGAGGAGGTGATCTTCGACGACATCGTCGGGAAGCTCGCTCTGGACGGCGGCAGCGGGCGACTCGTCGTCGACATCGGGCCCGGCTGCAGCCAGCTCCCGCGGATGCTCAGCGGGCTCTGCGCCAGGCTCGACCACCGGCTCGTCCTGGTCGATTCCGAGGAGATGCTGTCGCAGCTCCCCGACGAGCGTCACGTGACGAAGCTCGCCGGCCGCTATCCGGATGTGCCCGAGCTATTCGTGGGGCGGCGCGGCGCGGTCGATGCGCTGCTGGCCTACAGCGTGCTCCACTACGTATTCGCCGAGGGGAACGTGTGGCGCTTCCTTGACCGCTCGCTGGAGCTGCTGGCGCCGGGCGGATCGATGCTGCTCGGGGACATCCCGAACGTCTCGAAGCGAAGGCGGTTCTTCGCGAGCGAGGCCGGCATCGCGCACCACCAGCGGTTCACCGGCGAGGATCGCCCACCGGCGGTGGAGTGGGGCGCCCCCGAGCCAGGGAAGATCGACGACGCGGTCATCCTCGGCCTGCTCGCCCGCTCGCGCGCGGCGGGGTTCGACGCGTACGTGGTCACGCAGCCGGAGGAGTTGCCCATGGCGACCCGGCGCGAGGACATCCTGATCCGCAGGCCGTAGAGGAGTGGCCGAGAAGCTCATCATCGTCGGCGACCGGGTGTTCGCGGAGATCGCGCGCGAGTACTTCACGCACGACTCCCCGTACGAGGTGGTGGCGTTCTCGGTCGAGGCCGGGTACCGCGAGCGCGACGAGCTGGGCGGCCTGCCGATCGTCGACTTCGAGACGCTTGCCGAGACTCACGATCCGCGCGAGCACGCGGTCCACGTGGCGATCACCTATGCGCAGGTCAACAGGGTGCGCGCGCGGCTAGCCGCGGACGCGAAGCGGGCCGGATTCGAGCTGGCCAGCTACGTGAGCAGCCACGCCTTCGTCTGGCGCAACGTGGAGCTCGGCGAGCACTGCTTCATCTTCGAGGACAACACGATTCAGCCGTTCGTCACGGTGGGCAGCAACGTGGTGATGTGGAGCGGTAACCACATCGGGCACCACTCCACGATCGGAGACAACGTCTTCATCTCCTCCCACGTGGTGGTGTCAGGCGGCGTGGAGGTCGGCGAGAACTGCTTCCTCGGCGTCAACTCCACGCTCGTGAACGACATCGCGATCGGGCGCGACACGTGGCTCGGGCCACATGTCGTTGTGACGCGCGACGTCGAGCCGGGATCCGTCTACCGTCCCGCTCGAAGCGAGAAGCGGGACGTCACGTCTCTCGAGCTGTTCGGGATCGAGGGCTGAGCACCCTCCGTTCGCGGTCTCCGAGATCCGCGGAGGCCGCGGCGCGAACCGCGCGATCGACCCAATCGTGCCAGCTCAGTCCGCTCGCCTCGGCGGCTTCGTATGCCATCCGCTTCGCCTCGGGCGACACGCCCTCGAGCACTCCGAAGTAACGGGTCCGATGTGTCCCGCCGCGCTTGCCCAGGATTGGCAGGTCCAGATCCACCCGAGGCGCACCCTCGCCGACCCTGAAGTCGATCACGTAGAACGCGCTGCCGATCATCCAGCGCACGCAGACGTCGCGCGCGCCCTCGGGTAGATCGTCGAGCGGCGGCGTGTGCGCGTACAGCTTGTTGGAGGTCATGAGTATCTGCCCGTACTCGCTCTCGCGCTGCCACGGAGCCATGCCCTCGTCGCCGACCACGACCTTGCCGTCCAGTCGCACCACGCGGGCCATCTCCGCGAGCGCCCGCCTCTTGTCCGTAAAAAGGTTCAGGCCGCCGAAGTGGTAGACGGCATCGAAGAACCCGTCGTCGAACGGCAGGTTTCCGGCATTCCCGACGAAGAAGCGGACGGGGCTGCGTGAGCCGTCGAGGAAACCGGCCTCACGCATTCGCTCGCGGCCGATGGACAGCATGCTCGGCGAGAGATCCTGTACGTAGAACTCGCCCCCGTCCCCGAGACGTGAAGCAATCGCGACGCTGTCGCGGCACGTGCCTGCGCCCGTTTCGAGCACGCGATGGTGCTGCTGAAGCTCAAGGAGGTCGACCATCCTCCGGCGGACGTCGTCCTCGTTCTCCCCGAAGCTGCGAAAGAGCCACTCGATCACGGCGTCGTAGTCGCGTGCGGTCTCCTCGTAGTACTGCTTCTCGCGCTCTTCAGTGGGAC
>VAWV01000076.1 GCA_005883295.1 Actinomycetota bacterium | reverse complement strand
CGGGGCCGGACCGCAGGCCAGCGGGAAGCGGCGATCCGGGTTCGGAAGGAGCAGAGTGAGCCCGCCTGGGAGGAGCCGCTCGAGGGCGCCGCGCGTTGGCGCGGGCAGGTCCGGCAGCGCCGCTAGCGCGTCATCGACCGAGAAGAACATGACCGCGGTCGGGCGTTCGGGCGGCCTGCCCTTCAGCCGGTAGAGGCGTTCGACAGCGGCGGGCGACTCGGGGTCCGCGGCCAGCCCGTAGACGGTGTCCGCCGGGAACAACGCCACCCCGCCGGCGGCCAGGCACGCGTTGAAGCGCTCGACCTCCTCAGCGGTCACCGCACGAAGCCGACTGTCGCGCGCTCGCGGCCGGCCAGGTCGCGGACGGTGCGAGCGTCATCGAGCAGAGCGCGAACCGCCTCGGCCTGCCCGGGCGCGTGCTCGAGCGCGAGCATGGTTCGGGCCGGAGCCCCGGCGACCAGCTCGCGAATCGCGTCGAGGCCGTCCGCGCCCCCGGCCAGGGCCTCGCGGGGCTCGTAGAGGGCGATCTCCGGGTCGAGCTCGGCCAGCTCGCCGTCCCGCACGTAGGGAAGGTTCGCGACCACGAGATCCGCGCCGGCCACGCGCGTGGGTACGCCCCGCGCCAGCTCGAACTTCACTTCGAGACCAAGGCGAGCCGCGTTCGCGCGGGCCACCTCGAGCGCGCCGGCCGACGCATCCGAGGCGCTCACCGAGAGGTCGGGACGCTCGTCCTTGATCGCCAGCGCCACCGCGCCCGAACCGGTGCCTGCGTCGTGCACCCACGCTCCCTCCCGAAGCTCGAGGGCCAGCTCCACCAGGAGCTCGGTCTCGGGGCGCGGAATCAGCACCCGGTCGTCGACCGCCAGCTCGATGCGGCGGAACTCGCGCCGCCGCAGGATGTACGCGACCGGCTCGCGCGCCGCGCGGCGGCGCACACGGTCGGCGATCGGGCCGACGGCGTCGACCGGGACCGCCGCCCCGGCATCGGTGACGAGCCTCGAGCGGTCGACGCCGAGAGCGTCGGCCACGAGTAGCTCGGCGTCGAGGCGCGGGGTGTCGCAACCGGCACGCTGGAGCCGCGCGGATGCCTCCACGACCGCCTCGCGCACGGTGGCCGGCGCGATGCCCACGCTCGCCATCCGGCTCACCCCTCGATCAACGAACCCGACTCGAGCTTCCGCCGCTTCTCGTCGGCTTCCAGGGCGGCGGTCAGCTCGTCGAGCTCCCCGCCCATCACGCCAGGAAGGTTGCCGCGGGTGACCTTCACCCGATGGTCGGTTACGCGGTCCTGCGGGAAGTTGTAGGTGCGGATCTTCTCCGAGCGCTCGCCGGTGCCGACCTGCGAGCGGCGCTCGGCCGAGAGCTCAGCCTGCTGGGCCGCGAGCTCCATGTCGTACAGGCGCGCCCGCAGCACGCGCATCGCCTTCTCCCGGTTCTGGAGCTGCGACTTCTCGTCCTGCATGGAGACCACGAGGCCCGTCGGCTTATGCGTGATGCGCACGGCCGAGTCGGTCGTGTTGACCGACTGGCCGCCGGGGCCCGACGATCTGTAGACGTCCACCTGGAGGTCGTTCGGGTCGATCCGGACCTCCACCTCCTCGGCCTCGGGGAGCACGGCCACCGTCGCGGTCGAGGTGTGGATCCGCCCCTGCGACTCGGTCTCCGGCACGCGCTGCACGCGGTGGGTGCCCGCCTCGTGCTTGAAGACGCTGTAGGCGCCGCGCCCGCGGATCGCGAACGTGTAGTCGCCGTCCGCAATCGACAGCGGCTCGGGCTTGAAGCCGCGCCGCTCGGCGTAGCGCGTGAGCATCCGGTACAGGTCGCCCGCGAACAGGCCGGCCTCCTCGCCGCCGGTCCCCGCCCGGACCTCGACGATGACGTTCTTCTCGTCGTTCGGGTCGGGCTCGACCATCGCGAGCCGGATCTCGTCCTCGAGCTCGGCCAGCCGCGCCTCCGAGGTCTGCAACAGCTCACGCAGCTCCGGGTCGTCCCCGTCCTCGGACAGCAGCTCCCGCGCTCCGGCCGCGTCGTCCGCGGCCCTGCGGTACTCGACCGCCAGCGCGTGGGCAGGCTCGAGCGCGCGGTAGGCGCGCCCGGCCTCCGCGTAGCGCTCTCGATCCCCGATCACCTCGGGATCGGTCATCTCGCGCGAGAGCTCGTCGAAGCGGCTCTCGATCTGCTTTACGAGGTCCTCGATCATGCGATCGAGGGTAGACCCGCCAGAGGATCTAGGCGACGACTTCCATGCCGACGCGGTCCACGTCGCTGGCCTGCTCGGGGTTCTCCACGGCAAGCACGGCCTCGAGCGCGGCGATGGCCACGGCCAGCTGCGAGAGGTCGGGCTCGCGGGTGGTCAGCTTCTGGAGCTGCATCCCGGGCGCCATCAGGATCTGCGCCCAGCGCCGGTCGCGCTTCTTGCCGAACACCTTGATGAGCTCGAACGCGAGCCCGGCGACGAGCGGGATCCCCACCACGCGCGAGGGGAACAGGATGTACCAGGCCGGGGTTCCGAGCGGGGCGAACACCACAATCGCCACGACCATCACGATCAGGAGGAAGCTGGTCCCGCACCGGGGGTGCAGGCGCGAGAAGCGCTTGGCGTTCTCCGGCGTGAGCGGCAGCCCCGCCTCGTAGCACGAGATCGTCTTGTGCTCCGCCCCGTGGTACTGGAACACGCGCTCGAGGTCCCGCATACGCGAGATCAGCCACAGGTAGAGCAGGAAGATCGAGATGCGGATCGTTTTCTCCACGAGCACGAACACGATCGCCGGGTGCAGCGAGCTCTTGAGCAGGCTGGCGATCCCGACCGGCACCAGGAAGAACAGGCCGATGGCGAGCGCGACCGAAACGACGACGGTCCCGATCCAGGCGCCGCGACCGATCTCCTCGTCGTGCTCCTCCGCCTGAGCGCTGGCCGAGATGCCAAGCGCCCTGAAGCCGATCCGCAGCGACTCGGCCAACGCGACCACCCCGCGCACGACCGGAAGCCGCAGCAGCCGGTGGCGCTTGACCCACGAGACGAGCGGCTCGGAGACGACCTCGATCGGTCCCCGGGCGGCCTCGGTCGGATCGAGCTTGCGATGGCCGGCGAGCTGCTCCGGCGTGGGCTTCCGAACCGCGACGGCCCACGTCGAAACCCCCCGCATCATCACGCCCTCGAGGACCGCCTGGCCGCCGATCGGCGCATCGCGGCGACTCTGGAGCTTGCCCTCCTCGCTCATGCCTCCATGCTATCGGCGCTCCCCCGCCCGGCCGTGAGGAATCCGTCTCAGCAGGTGGTGCTGAGGACGTTGTCGCTCTCGTTGGTCTCGCGTACCGAGTGGGTGTAATCCACCACCGCGCGGAGCCGGTGGCAGGGTTGACCGCTGAACGTCACGATCCGCGACGCGAGGGTGTCCAGGCGATCGATCTGCGTCGTGTCGACCAGAGCGCCGTCGACGAAGAGCGCCACCGCGAAGTTCTGCGCGACGGCCTTCCCGGAGTTGTCCACGGTCACGTTGTAGGTCCTGGCGGCGTCGCTGCTGCCCGGAGAGATGGTCACCGACGTGACGCGCAGGTTGGGCAGGCCGCCGCCCTGCACACAGGCGCCCGACGTCCGACGCGTCCTCAGGAGCGGGTGCCCGGCGCCGTCCGACCAGCGGAACTGGACCCGGACGCGGTAGGAGCTGCCCGGCTCGAGCTTCGTGATCTTCTGGGAGAACCCGAAGTGCTTCACACCGCGGTGCGACGAATGCCAGGGAAGGGACTTGAGCGGCGCGCGCGTGAGGGGCGCATTCTTCGAGCCCGTGTTCTGGAGCAGTACGAAGCGCATCGACATCCGGCCCGACCCCGGAATCGCGCTCATGCGCGCGTGGAAGGTGGCCCAGCGCTGCGAGGGCTTCGCGCCCGTCTGGCAATCGGTCACCCGAACGCCCGCAACCGACTTCGCGGACGCGGCAGGCGGCAGCGCCAGCGCCAGCGCTGTGTAGGCGGCCAGGGCCATGTGCGCCGGGTGAATACGCATGGCGCATTGGAAACAGCCCTCCACGGTCGGAGTTTCGCTGCCGCGCGGGCGGCTGCGGGGCTGTCAGCCGCCCCGGCGCTTGGCCGCGCGGCGTTGGAAGCGCTCGACCCGGCCGCCCGTGTCGACCAGCTTCTGCCGCCCGGTGTAGAAGGGGTGGCAGTTCGAGCAGATCTCGACGTGAAGCTCGGGCTTCGTGGAGCGCGTGGTGAACTCGTTGCCGCACGTACAGCGGACGTGCGCCTCGACGTACTCGGGATGGATCTCGGCCTTCATCTCGAGATCAACGATAGCCGCGCGAGTCCACCCCGTCCGCCGATCATCCGGTGATCGCTATCCCGCGAGCCGGGCGCGCATGCGTCGCCACCACGCGGCCATCCGGCCCCCGCCGCGGCGACGCGTCGCCGGCTGCGACACGCGCACCAGCGCCACCCACTCGTCGAGCGGGAGAGAGCCCTCGATCAGGCGGGCGAGCGCCGAGGTCATCGGCGCCGACAGGCCCGCGCGCTCGATCGCCGTCGCGAGCAGTGGGACGGTTTCGAGCGCCTCCACCGCCTGGCCGAGCCGCTCCGGGATCTCAGAGGCGGGGACGCCGGCCGCCAGCAGCTCGCCGGCGCTTCGGTTGCGCGAGGAGGGCGCGAGCGCGGTGGCCACGAGGTCGCCCGTGCCGGCCCTGCCGAGGAAGGTCCGGGCGCTGCCGCCGTTCAGCTCGGCGAGAGCGAGCACCTCGCCGAAGATGTCGGCCGCGGCCATGCCCGCCGCGTTCAGGCCCTGCGACTCGGTGGCCCCCGCCGCAAGCGCCGCCGCGTTCTTTGCGCAGCCGGCGAGCTCGACCCCCACGGGATCGGCCGACGCCTCGCACACGACGCGGCCGGCCCGCAGCACGCGCGCGACCCGTTCCGCGAGCTCCGGCGAGTGCGAGGCGCAGATCAGGCCGGCGCCGCCCTCGACCATCTCGCGTGCGTGCGCGGGGCCGCCCACACAGGCGACCCGCTGTGGCCCGAACGCGCGCTCCAGGGCGAGCGTGGGCGGCGTCCCGTCCGGCGGCACGAGTCCCTTCGTGAGCGAGACCAGTCCGGCGTGACCCGCCACCCCCTGCCGGGTGAGCTCCGCGAGGGCGGCGTCGATTCCCGAGGACGGGACCGCGATGAAGACCAGGTCGGCCCGGTGGAACTGGTCGTCGCGACCGCCGAGCGCCCGGATCTTGAGCCGCTCGGGCAGGCGCACGCCGGGCAGGTAGCGCTCGTTCTCGCGAGCGGACACCATCCGCTCCGCCTGCTCGGGCGTGCGGCTGCCCGACCGGCTCAAGGTTCGGGCGCTGGGCGGGCGCGACGACCAGTTCCACCGCTCCGATCTGATCTTCGTCGCCGTTCCGTCGTCCGGGATACAGGCGGCGATTGCCGAGCTCTCCCGGCAGGGCGTGACGCCGAGCGCCGGAGTCGTCTCGCTCACGAAGGGGCTCGTGCCGCCCGATGGCACGCCCCCGACGATCGCGCTGCAGCGCGCTCTCGGGCCGGAGCGGGTCGCGTGCCTCGGCGGGCCGGCCCACGCGCGCGAGATGGTCGAGGGCGGCGCGGGCCTCATCTGCGCCTCGCACTCGCCCCGGCTCGCCGAGACCGTGGCCGAGGTGTTCCGGGCGGGACGCGTCGTCTGCGAGGCGTCGAACGATCCCGTCGGGGTGGAGCTCGCGGGGTGCGCCAAGAACGCCGCGGCGCTCGCCGCCGGCGCGACCGAGTCGCAGGGGCTGAACGCGCACTGGCCGAGCAGAACGGAGGACGTGCGCGGACGTTCCTCGGCCGGGCGGGAACCGGCGATCTCGTCGCCACGGCCCTGGCGCCCTCGTCGCGCAACCGGAGCGCCGGTGAGCTGCTCGCGGCCGGTGTCCCCGCGGCCGAGATCCCCGAGCGCCTGGGCCAGGCGGTCGAGTCGCTCGAGACGGTCTCGCTGCTGGCCCGGGCGATCGAGCGCGCGGGCATCTCCGCGCCCATCACCTCGGCTCTCGCACGCCTGATCGAGGGCACGCTTCCCCTCGACGAATGGGTCGCCCTCGTTCGGGTCTCACAGCCGGAATCACGTCGCCGCAGGCCCGGATCCCGAGCCTGGTGGCGGCGCTTCCGAGCCCGGCTCCGGGCAGTGTTCGGGATGGACGCGCGCCTCTAGACTTGATCTCGAGATGAAGACCGGAATCCATCCCGAGTACGTCGAGGCGCACGTTCGCTGCACCTGCGGGAACGAGTTCACCACGCGCTCGACCAAGCCCGAGCTCCACGTGGAGATCTGCTCCAACTGCCACCCCTTCTACACGGGTCGCCAGAAGCTGGTGGACACCGGTGGACGGGTCGAGCGCTTCAAGCGCCGCCAAGCGCGCGCAGGCGGCTCGCGCAGCTAGCGCGACCGCGAAACTCCGGCCGGGTAGGGATGTTTTCCTAGGACCATGCGAACCCGCACGGCCTGCGCGCTCGTCTTCGCCCTCGTCCTGCTGCTGCCCGCAGCGGCGCGGGCCGACGGTCCCGCGAGCGTCCACCTCACCCGCTGCAAGACGGGTCCGGACCCGTCGGAGCGAACGGCCACCTACAAGGCCTGGATGCGTGCGGTCCCGGGCAGCGTACGGATGGCGCTCCGCTTCAGGCTGGTCGCGCACTACCCGGGACACCATCCCGAGGTCGTCGCCGACTCGAAGCTCCGCGTGTGGCACTACTCGCATCACGAGGTCACGCGTTACGGCTACAGGCAGACGATCAAGCACCTGGCCGCGGCGGGCACGTACCGGACCGTTGTCAGGTTTCGCTGGTACGACGCGAACGGTCAGGTCATCCGCCGGGCCAAGCGGGTCTCGGGCGCCTGCGTCCAGAAGGGGCAGCTCCCCAACCTGGTGATCACCGGCGTGCAGATCTCGCGCGCGCCGGTCGGCGGCAACTATGTGTACGGCGTCTCGTACGCCAACATCGGCAGGGGCGAGGCCGGCAGCTTCAGCGTCGCCCTGTTCGTGGACGGCGCTCTCGCCGATTCACGCGAGATCAGTGGCCTGGGGCCGGGCGAGGGATCAACCGTGTACCTGAACGGCCCGGCGTGCCGACGGCTGCGCGCCGTCATCGACCGCGAGAACGCCGTCCCGGAGACGAACGAGGGCGACAACTCGTACAGGGCGCGCTGCTGACCCTCTCGGAGGGGCACGCCGGCGCCGATAGCATGGCCATATGAGCGAGGAAGCGGTCCAGGCGCGGCGCGCCGACGAGGGCCTTCAGAGCCGTCGCGACGCTCCGGTGGGGGGCCAGGCGGTGCTGGAGGGCGTGATGATGCGCGGCGTCTCCACATGGGCCGTCGCGGTGCGCAAGCCGGCGCCCGAGCAGGTGGCCGACGGACGTGTCCCGGAGCGGGACGAGGTGCCGCACGGCGAGATCGACGTCGTCTCCGAGCCGCTCGTGTCCTGGATCCGCCGCCACCGGGTGCTGCGCCTTCCGGTCATCCGCGGCGTGGTCGCCCTCGCCGAGTCGCTCAAGATCGGGTTCCGCGCGCTCGGCATCTCCGCCAGTGCGCAGGCGGGCGATCAGGACGAGGAGATCGGGCGCGGGACGTGGGCGGGAACGGTGATCGTGTCGGTCGTGTTCGCCGTGGGCCTGTTCTTCCTCGTGCCCGTCGGGATCGCGAGCCTCCTCAAGCACCAGCTCCACCCGGCCCTCGTCTTCGTGCTCGTGGAGAAGATGATCCGGATCGGGATCTTCCTCGGCTACCTGTGGCTCATCTCGCGCATGCGCGAGCTGCAGCGCGTGTTCGAGTACCACGGCGCCGAGCACAAGACGATCTCCTGCTACGAGGCGGGGCTTCCCCTCACGCCCGAGAACGCCAAGCGCTTCTCGCGACTCCACCCGCGCTGCGGGACGAGCTTCCTGCTGATCGTGATGGTGGTGGCGATCGTGGTGTTCGCCCCGCTCGGAACCCCGGCCTGGTACATCCTCTTCCCCTCGCGCGTGGTCGGCATACCGCTCGTTGCCGGCCTCGCGTTCGAGCTGATCAAGCTCTTCGGCAAGAAGCGCGACAAGCGCTGGGCGCAGATCCTCATGGCCCCGGGCATGCAGCTCCAGAAGCTCACCACGCGCGAGCCCGACCTCGCCCAGCTCGCGGTGGCCATCGCCGCCCTCCAGGCGGTGCTGGCGGTCGAGAACCCCGACCAGGCCACCGAGGAGGAGCGCGTGGGCATGGAGGTCGTTGCGTAGGGCGCCGATCGGGCCCCTAAGCTCGATCCCATGATCGAGCGGCTCGTGGAGCAGATCGAGGAGCGCTTCGAGGACCTCTCGAAGCAGATGACCGACCCCGGCGTGATCGCGGACCGTGCCCGCTACGCCGAGGTGGGCCGGGCCTACCGCGCGCTCGAGCCCGCCCACAAGCTCGCCGAGGAGTACCGGAAGGCGGCCGACGACGCCGCCGGGGCCCGCGAGCTCCTGTCCGAGGACGGCGACGATCCCGAGCTGCGCGAGCTCCTGCGCACGTCCGAGGAGCGGCTGGCCGAGCTGGAGGACGAGATCCGGCTCGCGATGGTGGAGCCGGATCCGAACGACGAGAAGGACGTGATCGTGGAGGTGCGCGCGGGAACCGGTGGGGAGGAGGCTGGCCTCTTCGCGGGCGACCTGTACCGGATGCTCACCCGCTACGCGGAGCGGCGGGGGTTCAAGCCCGAGCCGCTGTCGGTCTCCGACGGCGACTACACCTTCGCGATCCGCGGGCGGGGCGCCTACAGCGTCTTCAAGTACGAGGGCGGCACGCACCGGGTCCAGCGCGTCCCCGAGACCGAGTCGCAGGGACGTATCCACACCTCCACCGCCACCGTGGCGGTCCTGCCCGAGGCTGAGGAGGTGGAGGTCCAGATCGACCCGAACGACCTCCACGTCGACGTCTACCGGAGCTCCGGCCCCGGCGGCCAGTCCGTGAACACGACCGACTCGGCGGTGCGGATCACCCACAAGCCGAGCGGCCTGGTCGTGTCGATGCAGGACGAGAAGTCGCAGCTGCAGAACCGCGAGAAGGCGATGCGGGTGCTGAGGGCTCGCCTCTACGAGCAGGAGCTCGCCGCCCAGCAGGCCGAGCTGTCCGCCGAGCGCCGCTCCCAGGTCGGTACCGGCGAGCGCTCAGAGAAGATCCGCACCTACAACTTCCCGCAGGATCGGGTGACCGACCACCGCGTGAAGCTCACTCGCGGCAACCTGCAGGGCGTGCTGGCGGGGGACCTGGACGTGTTCACCGCGGCGCTCGAGGCCGACGAGAAGCGGCGCAAGCTCGAATCGAGCTCACTCGTCGAGAGCTGAGATGCCGGGCAGCCTCCGCGACGCCGTCGAGCGCGCTGCGGCCGTGCTCGAGAGGGCAGGGTGCGACACGCCTCGGCTCGACGCGGAGGTGCTGGTGGCCGAGGCCACTGGTCTGGCGCGCGAGCGGGTCCACTTGGACCCCGGCACCGAGGTGGCGCGCGGGCGGGAATTCCGCCTGGGCGAGCACATCCGCAGGCGCATCGACCGGGAGCCGGTGGCATACATCCTCGGCCGCCGCGCGTTCCGCCGCATCGAGCTGTCGGTAGATCCGCGCGTCCTCATCCCGCGGCCCGAGACCGAGCTCCTCGTGGAGGTGGCGCTCGAGCTTCACCCGGGCGCCTGGGTGCACGACGTCGGCACCGGCTCGGGCGCCGTGGCACTGGCCATCGCCCACGAGCGCCCCGACCTGCGCGTGACCGGATCGGACGTCGCGTCCGCCGCGGTTGAGGTCGCGCAGAAGAACGCCGAGCGACTAGGCCTGCCGGTCGAGATGACGGCGACCGCCGGGCTGCCCGTGGAGGCCGCCG
Source organism: Actinomycetota bacterium (assembly GCA_005883295.1). Classification (GTDB taxonomy): domain Bacteria; phylum Actinomycetota; class Thermoleophilia; order Solirubrobacterales; family Thermoleophilaceae; genus AC-37. The sequence goes on along the minus strand of VAWV01000076.1, from coordinate 4,805 downwards.
GCGCGGACCTGGTCGTGGCCAACCTTCCGTATGTGACCGACGCGGAATGGGACACGCTCGCTCCGGAGATCACTGGCTTCGAGCCGCGCGAGGCGCTGGTCTCGGGTGCCGACGGCCTTGACGCCATCCGGGAGCTCGTGGCGAGCGCCCCGAGCGGCGCCCGACTCGCGCTCGAGCACGCTCCCGGACAGGCCGCGGCTGTCCGACGACTGCTCGACGGTGGCGCGACCCGCCGGGATCTCGCCGGGTTCGAGCGGGTGACCGTCGGCCGCGTGCCGTGACGGCGGACGACGTCCGGCGCTTCGAGAGCTGCATCGGGACCGGCGGGGTCGCCCTGTTCCCGGCCGACACCGTCTACGGCCTGGCCGCCGATCCCGAGTCGGCTCCGGCGGTCGAGCGGCTCTACGCGATCAAGGGCCGGCCGCCGGCGCGGCCCGCCGCGGTGATGTTCTTCTCGCTCGAGCGGGCGCTGCGCGCGCTACCGGAGCTCGGCGAGCGGACCGGCGCCGCGCTTGAGCGGCTTCTGCCCGGCCCGGTGACGGTGGTGATCCCCAACCCCGCCCGGCGCTACCCGCTGGCGTCGGGGCCCGCGCCGGAGCGTCTCGGCGTGCGCGTGCCCGCCCTCGCCGGGCCGCTCGCGCCGCTCCGGGCGGTGGAGCGGCCCGTCCTGCAGTCGAGCGCCAACCCCTCGGGCGGGGCGGACGCCCGCCGGCTCGAGGCCGTGGATCCCGCTCTGCGCGCCGCCGTCGACGCCGAGCTCGACGGCGGCGAGCTCCCCGGGGTGCCGTCGACCGTCGTGGACCTCAGCGCGTACGAGCGCCGCGGCGACTACGCGGTGCTGCGGGAGGGCGCGCTGGGACTCGAGCGCCTCGCCCAGGTCCTCGGGTCACGGGGCTGACCGCCGCGGTCCATCCGTCCAACGTCGGGCCCGCGGGCGCGTTATTGCAGCCGAACAAAGTTTTTCACGCATCTTGCGGGGAACATTGTGCTTATAGAGACGCGACCCCCGCCCTGGGAAGGCGCGCCGGTAATACACAGGCTGGCGCTGTGGGGACGCAGACCTACATCGGGAGGAAGGGCACCACCGGGCCGCTTCGGCGGCTAGACGACCGTACGAGTTTTCGCCAGGGCGATCGGGGTGATCGTTCGTGAGGCAGGAACTCATGACCAACCCACAGGAACAGCGCCGGTTCGCGCAGACAGGGCCAAGCAGGTCTGCCGCATCGCCGGCGTCGAGTGGTCCTGCATCTTCGTTCGCGACCGCAACGATCCGCGCTCGGTGATCGCCGCGGCCGGACACGGCCTCCCGTGGGACCTCATCGGAGCCAGGCTGGGGGCCGACGAGGGCAGCCTGGCGCGCGTATTGACGAGCGGCGAGTCGCTGCTGGTGACCGACTACGCGGAGCTCGTCAGGCCTCCCGAGACGGCGTCGGTGCGCGGCTGCGCGGGCGCCGCGGTGCCGATCCAGTGGAACGGGCGGGTGGGCGGTGCGCTTTCCGCGGCGACCACCGCGCCGCACAGCGAGTTCGGGAAGGAGCAGCTCGAGCTCCTCGCCGAGCTGGCCGACCTCGCCGCCGCCGCTCTCGAGCACGCCAGCGAGCGCAGGCAGTTCGACGAGCTCATAGAGGCCCACGTCGAGGCGCTCGCCGCGGCGATGGACATGCGCGACCGGCGCACGGCGCGCCATTCCGAGGACGTCGTGCGGCTGGCGATCGCGGTGGGGAACCTGCTGCATCTCGACGCCGCCTCCCTGGTGGAGCTCGAGTTCGCCGCCCGGCTGCACGACGTCGGCAAGATCCGCGTGCCGGACGCCGTCCTCCACAAGCCAGGACCCTTGGACGAGCAGGAGTACGACGTGATCCGGTGCCACTCCGCGTGGGGCGCGGAGACCCTGGCCGGGATTCCGGGCCTCGAGGCGGTCGCGGCGGTGGTCCGCTTCCACCACGAGCGATGGGATGGCGCGGGCTATCCCGACGGGCTGAGCGGTGCTCGCATACCGCTGGGCAGCCGGATCATCTGCGCATGCGACGCGTACGCGGCGATGACCGCGGACCGCCCGTACCGCGACGCGATGGACTCGGACAAGGCTCTGCAGGAGATCGTCTGCGGATGCGGGAGCCAGTTCGACCCCGCCGTCGTCGACGCACTGTCCGACGCGGTCGCTGAGATGGACTAGGGACTTTCTCCCAGGCGTCGGCGCCCAATCCCCTCGGGGCGCCGGCGCCATAACTTCCCCCCACACGGGCGCCGGCGCTCGCCCCTCGGAGCGCCGGCGCCCACCCTCAGATACCGTGCCCGGCCCTGGCCGGGTCACCGCTCTTCGAGCTCCGCGACGTCTCCGCCTCCCGTGGCGGAGCGCCCGTACTGCGCGGGGTGGACCTGACGCTCGAGCCTGGGGCCACCGCGCTCCTAGGCCCGTCCGGGGCCGGGAAGTCCACGCTTCTCCGGCTGCTCAACCGCCTCGCGGATCCGGACTCCGGCGCCATAAGCCTGCATGGCGAGGACGTGCGATCGCTGGACCCCAGGGCGCTGCGGCGGCGGGCGTGCCTCGTGCCCCAGCTGCCCTCGCCCCTGCCCGGGACCGTGGCGTACAACGTGCGCTTCGGGCCATCCCTGGTCGGCCGGAGCGTGGACCCTACGCGTCCGCTCGAGCTCGCGGGGCTGTCGTCCGCCTACGCCGAGCGCGAGGCGAGCAGGCTCTCGGTGGGCGAGCAGCAGCGCGTGATGCTGGCCCGGGCCTTGGCGCTGGAGCCCGAGGTGCTGCTCCTGGATGAGCCGACGTCGGCGCTGGACGAGCACACCCGTGCCGGCGTCGAGGCCACGCTCGCCGAGCTCGCTCTACGCACCGGGGTGTCGATGGTGGTGGTGACGCACGACCGCGGCCAGGCGAACCGGCTCGCCACGCGCACGGTGAACCTGCGCGACGGGAGGATCGACGGGTGATCGGCGCCGCCTCCATCCATATCTCGATCGGCGAGGTGGCCGCCAGCCTCGTCCTGGTGGCGGTTGCTGCGACGGTCTCGCTGTGGCGGCGCGTGGACCTGGAGCGCGACCTCGGCGTCGCGGTGCTGCGCTCGTTCCTCCAGCTCACCGCGGTGGGATACGTGATCCAGGCGATCTTCGACTCCGACAGCCTCTGGCTGGTCGTGCTGCTCCTCGCGGTGATGGTGGGCTTCGGGTCGATCACGGCGCGGAGCCGCGCCAAGGGCGTGCCGGGGGCGCTTGGCCCGATCGTCCTCGCGCTCGCCACGGCAGCCGTGGTAACGATCGGGCTGGTGCTCGCCCTCGGGATCTTCCATCCCCGGCCCCGTTATCTGGTTCCGGTCGGTGGGATGGTGATCGGGAACGCGATGACGGCCGCCGCCGTGTCGCTCAACCGCCTGGCGGACGAGATCCGGGGGTCCGCCCTGCGGATCGAGGCCACGCTCGCGCTCGGCGCGACGTCCTGGGAGGCCTCACGCGACCTGGTCACCCGCAGCCTTCGCTCAGGGATGATCACCCTCGTCGACTCGACCAAGACGACGGGGATCGTGTTCTTCCCCGGCACGATGGTCGGCATGCTGCTGGCGGGAGCGCGCCCGCTCGACGCGGTGCGGCTCCAGCTGATCCTGCTGTGGTCGCTGCTCGGGAGCGTGGCGCTCTCATCGGTGCTGGCGACCGGCCTCGGCTACCGGGGGTTCTTCACCCCTGCGCACCAGCTGCGCGACCTGGAGGACGGGGGGAGTTGATCGCCGCGCCGTGCGCTACTCGCGCGGCGGCAGCTGGACGATCTCGAACTCGCCGGTCTCGAGCTCGTGCGCCACGCGCGAGTCGACCTCGGACTCGGCCGGCTCGGGCTCGCCCGCGAGCGTGCTTTCGCGGCGCAGCTGGAACTGCCGGAAGCTCTTCAGCTTGAGGATCTCGAGCACCAGAACGAGGTAGAGGCTCGCCGCGAGCGCCAGTACCCCGAAGGCGGCGAGCACGAGCACCCACCCCATGCGGAAGTGCCCGTGGTGGTCGGAGTAGGGGACGAACCGGAGGGCGAGCGCGAGGGCGGACAGCGTCAGTGTCCAGCCGTAGAGGTAGAGCGTGGTGCGCCGCGGGGAGAACCCGATGTTCGCGAGACGGTGGTGGAAGTGCCAGCGGTCGGCCTTGTAGACCGGCTTGCCGTACTTGATCCGCTTGGCCAGCACGAAGCCCGAGTCGAGGATCGGCGCGGCGAGCACAACCAGCGGGAAGGCCAGGCCCACCAAGGCGTTCGTCTTCAAGGCGCCCTGCACGACGATGGTCCCCAGCAGGTACCCGAGCAGGTTTGACCCGGAGTCGCCGAGGAAGATCGACGCGGGGGCGAAGCCGTGCCGCAGGTAGCCGACGGCCGAGCCGGCGACGAGGAGCGCGAGCACGCCCGCGGCGTGCGGCTGGAGGTGGGGCTGCGAGAACGCGATGGTGGCGAACGTGATGGCGGCGATCGTGCACACCCCCGCGGCGAGGCCGTCGACCCCGTCGATGAAGTTGACGATGTTCATCAGCGCCACCAGCCCGAGGATCGTCAGGCCGTAGGCGAGCGGCGGGCTCAGGTCCACGCGATGGATGAACGGGAGCGTGAAGTTGGTGACGCGCACCCCGAACGCGACCGGGATCACCGCCGCCAGCAGCTGGCCCACGATCTTGAAGTCCGCGGAGAGCTCGAGCAGGTCGTCCGCGGCACCCACCAGGGCGATCACCGCCGCGCCGATGACGATCCCCTGCGTCTCGTGGTCGTGCGGCAACAGCACAAGCGTTCCCACCGCGACCGCCACGAGGATCGCGAGGCCGCCGAGGCGGGG
>VAWV01000075.1 GCA_005883295.1 Actinomycetota bacterium | reverse complement strand
ACTCGCTGCTCTACAGCCTCGCCCAGGCGTCGCGCCGCCGCCGCAGCTTCCTGGGCGGGGGCGGGCGCTCGGCGCGGGCCTGGGTCCGGCTGGCCGGACGCGATCGCCGGCGCGACCTCCGATCGCGGGTCGCGGCGAGCGTGCTCGTTCCGGTGGTGGTTGCCGCTTTGAGCCGCGCGGGCGTTGGGCCGCTCACCTCGGATCTATCGGGACCGTCGCTCCGGCGCTCGTGCCTGCGCGCGATGGCCGATGTCGTCGCCGGCCTTCGGATCGACGCCGCTCACGTGGTGTTCGGGCACACCCACCGGCCGGGTCCCCTCCCGGGCGACGACACCTGGGAGTGGGAGCTTCCCGGCGGCGCGCGCCTCATCAACGCCGGCAGCTGGCTCCACGAGCCGGCCTTCCTCGGCAGCTCGCCTCGCGAGAGCCCCTACTGGCCCGGAACCTGCGTGGTGGTCGAGGACGGCGAGCCGCCGCGCCTCGAGCAGCTGCTGGAGGAGCTCCCCGGCTAGCTGCGCTCGGCGACCTCTGCCGCCGGCGCCCCACCATCCGAGCTCGCCGGGGCGGCGTGACCCGCGGGCGCGCCCTCCTCCTCGGACGGCTGCGCGCGCGGCTCGCGGGCCCAGTCCTCGTCGAACTCCACCCGCCACTTGCCTTCGTCGTTCTGCTCGAGCTTGAGCTTGGCCTTGAAGGTGCGCCCCGACCGCCCCCGGAACCCGGTCACGGGCTTCGCCGTCTTGCCCGTGGCCATCAGCTCCTTGACGATCGACACCGGGAGGATCTTTCCGTCCTTCCGCTTCCAGATCACGAACCCGCAGCCAGGGTCGTCCTTGGTCCAGCAGGAGTAGCCCTTCCGGTTCTCGATCACATCGCGGCCGCAGACCGGGCACGGCCCGAGGTTGGCCCGCTCGATCTTCACGTCCTTGAGCTTGTCCAGCTCCTGGACCGTCTCGGTGGTGAACTTGGCGATGTCGGACATGAACGCCGTGCGGCTGTCCTGCCCGTGCTCGATCAGGCCCAGCCGGCGTTCCCAGTCCCCGGTGAGCTCGGGCGAGGTGAGGGGATGCGACCCGAGCAGCCGGATCACCTGGATCCCCTTGTCGGTGGCCACGAGCGCGCGCCCGTCGCGCTCGATGTAGCCCACGTCGATCAGGCGCTCGATGATCGCGGCGCGCGTGGCCGGGGTGCCGATCCCGGAGTCCTTCATGGCCTCGCGCAGCTCGGCGTCGTCGATGTCCTTGCCGGCGGTCTCCATGGCCCCGAGCAGCGACGCCTCGGTGAACCGCCGCGGCGGCTGCGTCTCCTTGCGAAGCGACTGGACGTCGGCCACCGTGACGGCCTCGCCCTGCTCGAGCTGCGGCAGCAGCTGGTCGCCGCCCGAGTCGTCGTCGGCGCGCTGGTCGCCCTGGGCCTCCTCGCCGTAGACCGACTTCCACCCGGCCTCGATCAGGCGCCGGCCGCTGGTGCGGAAGACGTGCTCCGCCACCGTGGTCTCCACGCGTGTGCGCTCGAACACGGCCTCCGGGTGGAAGATCGCCAGAAAGCGCCTGGTCACGAGGTCGTAGACCCTGCGCTCGTCGGATCCCATGCGGTCGAGGTCGTGCTCGGTGCGGGTGGGGATGAGCGCGTGGTGGTCGTCCACCTTCTTGTCGTTGACCACCCGGCCGAGCGGCAGCCTGTCGAGCGAGAGCACGTACTGCGCGGCCTTCGCATATTCGCTGTTGCGGCCGACCAGCTGGGCGGTGGGCTTGATCTCCGGGATCTGGTCGCTGGGCAGGAAGCGCGAGCTGGTTCGCGGGTAGGTGATCGCCTTGTGCTCCTCGTACAGCCGCTGGGCGGCGGCGAGCGTGCGCCGCGCCGAGAAGCCGAAGCGCGTGTTGGCATGTCGCTGCAGCGAGGTGAGGTCGTAGAGAAGCTGCGGGCGCTCGCGCTCCTCCTTCTTCTCCAGCTTCGTGATCTCCCCGCTGCCGCCCCGGACCTCTTCGACGATCCGCGCGGCGAGGTCCTCCGCGATCCGCTTCCCGCCGAGGTAGCGCCCGCTGTAGGCGCGGTTCTCGTCCGCATCGAACGCCGCCTCGACCAGCCAGTAGGGCTCGGGCTTGAAGGCGCGGATCTCCTCCTCGCGGTGCGCGACGAGAGCCAGCGTCGGCGTCTGCACCCGCCCGAGCGAGACCGCGCCGTCGAAGGCCGCGCGCAGCCGGATGGACGCGGCGCGGGTGGCGTTCATGCCAACCACCCAGTCGGCCTCGGAGCGCGAGCGGGCCGCCGCCTCGAGCTTGGCCATCTCGGTGCCTGGGCGCAGGTGCTCGAACGCCTCCTGGATCGCCCTCCGGGTCATCGAGGAGAGCCACAGCCGCTCGACCGGCTTGTCCACTCCCGCCGTCTCGTAGAGGTAGGCGAAGATCAGCTCCCCCTCCCGGCCCGCGTCGCAGGCGTTCACGATCAGCTCGACGTCGTCGTCGCGCATCAGCTTGTGGACCGCCTGGAGCTGCTTCTTCGAGCGCTCGTCGACCGGGACCAGCTTGAACTCGTCTGGCAGGATCGGCAGGTCGGCGAAGCGCCAGCGCTTGAGCTTGGGGTCGTACTCGTCCGGCGCCGCGAGGCCGACCAGGTGGCCGACCGCCCACGAGATCACGAACTGGTCGCCCTCGAGGTGGGTCTTGTCCTTGCTCTGCTTGAAGTCGCCCGGAAGCGCGGCCGCGAAGTCGCGGCCCACCGAGGGCTTCTCAGCTATGACGAGCGTCTTTGCCATTGGGATCCAGCCCACGATAAAGAGGGTTGTCCACCCCCGTCCACCGTGGAAGGGCCAGCACCGTAGCGCCGGCCGGGGACGCGGTTGCGCTCGGACGCCGCTCTATTTCACGCGGAACGCACCGCGCATGAACGGGTGTACGCGGCAGAAATACGTGTACGTGCCCGGCGGGAGGTCGCCCGCCGTGCGCCAGTTGATCCTCCCCGCGGCCGGCGTGTAGCCCGGCACCCCGTACCCCAGCTGGCCTGAGTCGAACTGGATGCGCCCGTTGGCGAGCGGGTAGCTCACGCCCGTGCTGCCGTTGCATGGAGCGCGGCAGGCGGTGACCGTGTGCAGGATCGATCCGGCCGAGTCGTAGTTCGCGAAGTGGAGCGACGAGCCGCGCGCGACGACCGGCGGGCGGCCGAGCACGCTGCTCGAGCTCAGGTCACCGGGCAGGTACGTGAAGTCCGCGACCGCGACGCCGCCCGCGATGGTCCCCCCGTCGGGCGCCTTCCGCGGATCGGGCAGGCTGGTGGGGCGACCGCCGTGGTTGTTCGCTGCGGCAAGGTGACCGTGGGTGATCGCGCCGGTCGTGTACACGCGGTGCTTGAAGGGGTCCGGCCCCGTGTCGCCGTCGGCGATGTACGCCAGCACCAGCCCCATCGACTCGTACCAGGACGCCCGTCGCGTCTCGTAGGTCGTGGACACCCGCAGCACGTCGCCCTTGCGCAGCCCGACCCGCCACGAGAGCGGCGTCTTGGTCATGGCCAGGTCCCAGGACACCGGGCCGTTCGGGTCGAAGTAGTGCGCGTTCGAGCGGAAGATGTGCGCGCTCCTGCGGCCGCGAAGCGCGGACAGGTCCACGTGCAGGCCGCCCGGATGGAGGTGTCCCGCGGCCGCGACCAGGGTGCCCGGCCGGTCGACCTTCCACTGGTTCAGCTTGGGGCCGCGACCGTAGGGGCTCGGCACGACGCCGTCCGGGTAGGTCATCTCACCGCCGCGTCCCTCGCCCCGAAGGGCGTCGAACACCGGGTAGGCCTTCCCGTTCTGCACGTCGATCCAGAGTGGACGGGCGGGCTTCATCCGCCTGCCCGTGGGCGAGCTGGCCGGCACCCAGTCCACGTCGTACTGGATCCAGACGACCTTGGGCTCCGGCGTCTCGTTGTGAAGCATGTAGTTGATGGCCCACACGTCGGTCGAGGCGACCGGGTAGCCGTACGGCCTGGGGAACTGGCCGATCGTCTTCTCCTCGGCGAACCCGTAGAAGCGCTGGGGCAGGCTCGGGTAGGTGGTGTCCTTGCGCGAGAGGTTGAGCATCACCGCGTGGTGCATGTGCACCTGCTCGATCGGCGGCGCCTTGCCGCTCGCGTCCACGAGGTCGGGCCTCACCCGGGTCATGTAGCCGTCGCCCGCCGGCTTCTCGATCGGCGCAGGTCCGACCAGGATCAGGTTGTGTCCCGGAGCCGCGAGCAGCGGGCCGTAGCGGTACCTGTATCGGGTCACCTCCGGGGCGACGGCCTTCGTCCAGACGAGCTCGCTGCGGGCCTGCCGGCCCGACGAGGGTGCGACCGTGTCCCGCGGGGCCGCCACGCCCGCCTGCGCGCACGCAATCGCCGCCGCCAGTCCGGCGAACACCACACCCAGCCGCCCCTGCATCTTCGCCTCCCCCCTGATTACCGGCGGTAACATTACCAGAAGACATATCCACCCGTATCCTTACCCCTGATGCCTGTGGCCACGGGGAGGTCGGCGGCCCGCACACGCCGCCGGGTACCGCGCGCCAAGCGCGAGGAGCAGATGGTCGAGGCGGCCACGCGGATCTTCGGCCAGCGCGGCTACCACGAGGCCTCCATGGACGAGATCGCGCTCGCGTGCGGCATCACCAAGCCGATGCTGTACGCGTACTTCGACTCGAAAGAGGGGCTGCTCGTCGCGTGCATGGACAAGGGGGAGCGGCTCCTGGAGGAGGCAGTGGGGACCGCGGTCCTCGGCGCCCGCACGCCCGAGCAGCGCCTCTGGCGCGGCCTAGTCGCCGTGTTCGAGTTCTTCGACGAGCACCCCGACCTGTTCACCATCGCCTACGCCACCACGCTCAGCTCGGCGACCTTCGCCGAGGCGGCCGAGCGCGGGCGCACCGCGATGTCGAGGCTGCTGACCGAGCTGTTCGTGGACACCGCCATCGGCGCGGGCGTGGATGCCGACGCCGCCAGGGAGAGCGAGCCGCTCGCGCACGCCCTGACCGGAGCGACGATCGCGGTCCTGGCGTGGTCGGCGGGCCGCCCCGACGAGCCACGCGAGCTCCACGCGCTACGGCTGATGAACTTCGCCTGGATGGGGATGAGGAACCTTGTCCAGGGCGAGCTTTGGGTACCCAGTTGAACGACGTGTCGATGATCCCGCCCGACCAGTTCGCGGACCTGATTGCGCAGGCGAGCGACGAGCAGATCGCCGAGGGCATGACCGCCAACCGCGGGCTGCTCCTCCAGGAGATCTTCAATCGCTGGCCGGACCAGTTTCGCGCGGAGGCGGCCCGCGACGTGAACGCCCTGATCGAGTGGCGGATCACCCGGCCCGAGGGCGGCGAGGACCGCTGGCAGCTCAGGCTCGCCGGCGGCGCCTGCACGGTGTCCCAGGACCCGGACGACAAGGAGCCCGACGTGACCTTCACGATCGGCCCGGTGGACTTCGTAAAGCTGATCGCGGGTGTGGAGAGCGGGCCCAAGCTGTTCGTCTTCGGACGCATGAAGATCCGCGGCAACCTGATGCTGGCAGCGCGGGTGCAGGGGTTCTTCCGCGCGCCGAGCCCGGGCGCGAGCTCCTCCTAGCGCGCTAGCCGGCGCAAGGGCCCGTGCCGACCCGGCCGCCGGCCTGCGCCAGCGCCGAGCGCACGACCGTGTCCGGCACCGCGAACCCGCCCCGCTGCCCGCCGCTCGCCGTGGCCGCGAATACCGTCCCGAGCACGCGTCCCGCGTCATCGACGATCGGGCCCCCGGAGTTGCCCGACCGGACCCGGCCGCGAAGCGCGGTCACCTTCCGGGTGATCGGCCCGCGCCCGTAGGCGTCCTGCGTGATCACAGGGGTCGTCGGGCCGAGCCGCGCGGGCGCGATGTAGAACGGCCCGTTCAGCGGGAACCCGAGGACGGCGGCCGACGTTCCGGCCGGCGCGTTCACCTTCATCTGAAGCGGCCTCGCCGGGGGGAGCCCCGGGACGCGTAGGATCGCCACGTCGTTGCGCCGGTCGAACCAGATCGCGTGTGCGCTGTAGCGAGCACCGATTCCGCGGAGCTGCACGGTAGTGTCGCTCTCACCGGCCACGACGTGTGCGTTCGTGACCACTATTCCCCCCTGGCCCGCCACCCAGCCCGACCCCTCGATGCCGAGTCCGCACGCGGTTCCGAGCACCCTCACCACGCTCCTCCCTGCGCGTCGCACGTCGGCATCGTGCGCGATCCGCGCGGTCGGAGCCGGAACGTTCGCGCTCGGACCGTTCACGCTCGGAAACGGGTCGAAGCGAGCCAGGGCGTTCAGCACCGTCGAGGGCGGCAGGATGTCGTTGAGGCGGCGCAGGATCGCCGAGCGCTGGATGTCGCGGCGGAGCCCGCGCGCGCCGGGCGTCTGGAGGGCGACCGCGCCCGCGATCCAGCACACCACGAGGCCGGCGGCCGCGATCAGCACGGACCCACCCACCCCGTCGGCCACCCCGAGCGGACCGCGAAGGAAGCGGCGCAGATGAAGGCCCACCACCTCAAGCGTGGACGCCAGGAGGCCGCCCAGGATGAACGCGCCCACGAGCCCGAAGACCGGCGCATACGGGGAATGCGCGCCGCCGTGCAGGAGAAGCGGCCCCAGCCGGGAGCCGACGAAGCCGCCGCCGACGAAGCCCGCGAGCGAGAGCGCGCCGACAACGAGGCCCTGGGCATAGCCCCAGACCGCCATCAGCAGCGTGAAGGCGACGATGATCCAGTCGACGGCGGTCAAGGACGGGAGACTAGGGGCCTGTCATGAGCGTCGAGCGCCGCAGGTACTCCGAGGAGCGTCGCAAGCGCCTCCTTCGGCGCGCGCTTCCAGTCACCGCGGGGCTCGCGGTCCTCATCCTCGTCATCACGCTGCTCGTGACGGGTGGGGCCTCGCCTGCCGTGACCGGAGCACGGCGGTTCGTCGCCGCCTGGGAGCGCTCCGACTACAGCGCGATGCGCGCGCTCATCACCCCGGAAGCCCAGCGCCGCTACGCCTTCCCCGCCTTCCAGCGCGCCTATCGCGCCGCGGCCGGGACGGCGACCGCGACCGGGGTCGCGGCCATCGGCAAGGTGCGCGACGCGCCCGGGGGGGCGGCGGTCCCCCTCGAGTTCCGCACGCGTCTGTTCGGCACGCTCACCGGGCGTCTCGGGCTGCCGATGGCCGGATCGCGCGTGAAGTGGTCGCCGGAGCTCGTGTTCCCGGGCCTCCAGCCCGGCCAGATCCTGAACCGGCGGAGCGACCCGCCGCGGCGCGCGGCGATCCTGGCGCGCGACGGCCGCACGATCGTGTCGGGCAGCGCGACCGCTCGCGTTCCGTCTGGAGCCGGAAGCGCGATCTCCGGTGGGACGGGGCCGGCCGCGACCGTGGCCGAGCGCGACGCCCTCTACGCGCGCGGGTTCCCGAGGGACTGGCCGGTGGGCCACGGCGGGCTCGAGGCAATCCTCGAGACGCAGGTGGCGGGCCGGCCGGGGGGCACCCTCTACGCGGGCACCCGGCGCGTCGCGAGCGCCGCGCCCCGTCCCGCTCACGCGGTTCGCACGACGATCGACCTTGGGCTCGAGTCGTCCGCCCAGAGCGCGCTCGCGGGGCGCGTGGGCGGGATAGCGGTACTCGACCCCCGGACGGCTGAGGTGAGGGCGCTCGCCGGGATCGCGTTCTCGGCCCCGCAGCCGCCGGGCTCCACGTTCAAGCTGATCACGCTCTCGGCCGTCCTCGAGGGGCACATCGCCAAGCCGACCACGCCGTTTCCCGTCTCGAGCTACGCGGTGATCGATGGGGTGAAGCTGTCGAACGCCAACGGCGAGTCGTGCGGCGTCAACGTGGCTGAGGGCTTCGTCCAATCCTGCAACTCGGTGTACGCGCCACTCGGCGTGCGGGTCGGCGCACGGCGCCTGGTCGCAATGGCCGAGCGGTACGGCTGGAACACCCGCCCGCCGTTCGCGGGCGCGCGGCCGAGCACGATCCCGGCCGCGGATCAGATGATGGTCGCTCAGACGATCGCAAGCGGCGGGTTGGAGCGGACGCCGACGATCATGCCCGGACCGCTCACCCCGCCGCGGCGCGTGCTCTCCATCCACACCGCGCACACGATCCGCAAGCTGATGGTCGCCGTTGTCGCTCGTGGCACGGGCGTGTCCGCCGCACTCGGCACGGGCGTGGTGGCCGGCAAGACCGGGACGGCGGAGCTCGAGAGCACGACCGGGCCCTCCGCGACCCCGGCCGACAAGCGCACTCACACGGACGCGTGGTTCACCTCGTTCGCCCCCGCCCGCAGCCCGCGGATCGTCGTGGCGGTGATGCTCTACAGGGCGGGCGCCGGCGGCGACGTCGCGGCGCCGACGGCGCGGCAGGTGCTCGCAGCGGGATTGGCCAGGCGCTGAGGCCCCGGGGCCCTCAGATGTCCAGCTCGATCCGCTTGAAGCGCGGCTTCGGCGAGCCGGGCGGAGCGTCGATGAGGAGCTCGAGCGGCCGGTTCTCCAGAGACGGGAGCGAGAACTTGAAGAGCAGCAGCGCCCCGCCTGTGGGTCCGTTGTATGCGGTACTGCCGGCCTCCGGGATGCAGGCCTTGCGACTGAGCCGGCGCGGCCGGTAGGCGTACAGGTTGTTAGCGGGCAGGGGCACCGGGTGGAAGCGGTTCCCCTGACTGTCCTCCACCGTGAACGTGACGTTCGGCGTCTTGAAGCCGTGGCCGTTGTTGCACACCTGGATGAAGAGCCCGTACAGCGCGAACCCCGGCGGCGCCTCGGGTCCCTGGTAGTAGCCGCGATCCTCCGCGTCGCGGAGGTTGAGCTCGCGCGTGATGAAGACGTTGTAGTCGAGGCCCGCGACCGTCTCGTAGAGCCCCTCGCGCGCGGTTCCGTCGGGCCGACCCGATGAGCAGCCGGCGACGGCGAGCGCTGTGAGGGCGCACGCAACCAGGGCGGCGCTCTGGTGGCGTCGAGGGCGCATCCGGCGGCGGAACTCTACCCTCTGGCCTCGCGCGTGCTGATGCCGAACCGCGGCGCCCGCGCGGGCTCCCAGCCGGCCACGGTCGCGCGCGGGAGCGGCTCCGTGCGGGGCTCCTCGAGGATCGTGCGGAGCCGTTCGAGCGCCTTCTTCGACCGCCGCCGCAGCCAGCGCCGCGCACCGAGCTTCTCCTGCACGCGCTCGCGGAGTGTGCCCGGCTCGCTGTGGATCGTCATGTCCAGGCGGGTGAGCCGGCGCCCCTGGGGACTCAGGTCGAACGTCACCTCGCCCTCGGCCCGGCCGAGCCGCCCGCCCCTGGTGGCCTCAACGATGCGCCTGGCGCGATCGGCCTCCACGATCTCGGTCGCGACCCACTGCCTGTAGAGGGGCGGCTCGAGCCGGTAGCGCGCGGCCGCCCCCACCCCATGCGTCCGCGTGTTCTCGAGCCGGAACTCCTTCATGTAGTGGTCGGTCCAGGAGGGCCGGTTCGCCATGTCGGCGAGGAAGTCGAACACCTCCTCGCGCGGCGCCGAGATGAACGTGTGGACCCGGACCGGGAGCATCGGCGCGGGGATTGTATGGACGTGACTAGGAGGGGACGGCTAGGCCGCGCGACGTTGCTGCACGACCGCGAGCCGGCGCTCGCAGGAGCGCACGCGCTCGCTCGAGACCGGCTCGCCCTCGCGCGCCGCGACCCGCGCGACGCACAGCGGGCAGACCCGCTTACCCGACTCGAGCACGTGCAGGATCTCGCCGACGAGCGGGTTGCGTCCGCAGAACGAGCAGCGCGGCTCGTCGGCCCGGAGGGAGTCCAGCGTGTTCCGCATGAGCAGCGCCGACATCTCGTTGGGCATGGCGGCCGATTCTCCGCGTCCGCGTGGATACCTCCACGGGGCACGCAAATTGCGGAAATTGCCTTGACCTGTCCGAGGTCGGACTTGAACCACTCGTTATCATCCGCACTATCCCCGGAGGAGAGACCGACACCGTCCCCGCCGGCACTCTTGCCGGCGCCGGTTGCTTCCGCTGTGACTCCTGTGGCTACGCCGTAGCTCTTCAGGAGTTGGATGAGGTCCCCGGCTGCCCGCACTGCGGGGGCGAGGACTTCCGGCGCTCGTCGATGTTCGGCGAGCTGTCGATGGCCGAGGCGACCGGGGACAGGGATCCCGAGCCCGAGTGGCTCGACGAGGCGCGCGAGGCGCTGGTCACCTCCGGCGACTACCTCGCCTACGAGGACGACGCCCGCGTTCGGGTGGTCGCCCTCCAGGGCGGCTGGACGAGGGTCGGGCGCAGCCTCTCCGCGCACATCAGGTTCGACGATCCGACGGTGTCGCGGCGCCACGCCCTGATCCACTGCCAGGACGGCGGCGCGCGGATACTCGACGACCGGAGCCTGAACGGCGTCTTCGTGAACGGCTCTCGGGTGGACATGCGCGAGCTCGAGGACGGCGACCAGGTCCACATCGGGCGCTTCTGCCTGCACTACCTGAGCCTCCGCGAGGACAGCGAGCGGCCGGCGCCCGAGCGCCTCGGCGCGGGCGCCATCTAGCCCTCCGAACGGGCACCGCCTCGGCCCCCGGCGCCGAGATATAGTCGCCGCGTGGCGACCACGATCGCGGTCCTCTCGCAGAAAGGCGGCACCGGCAAGACCACGACCGTGCGGACGCTCACCGACGTCTTCTCCCGCGTGGGGCTCGACGTCCTGGCGGTGGACCTCGACCCCCAGGGCAACCTCTCGGACTACTTCGACGTGCCCGCCGACGCCGACCCGACCATCGCGGACGTCCTCAACGGGCAGGTCAAGGCGGTCGACGCGATCCACGGCGGGCTGATCCCCGCCAACCTCGGACTCGCCGAGGCGGAGCTCGTGCTGGGCGGG
>VAWV01000074.1 GCA_005883295.1 Actinomycetota bacterium | reverse complement strand
AGTGCACCCAGCGGAGGCCGTCGAAGCGGTCGAGCGTCTCGGCCTTCCAGTAGTGCGGGTGCGGCGAGCGCACCAGCAGCATGGTGGTCCCGCGGCGCGGCCAGTCGAGCGGGCCGTAGCGATGGGTCCAGTCGAAGCTGTGGCCGGCGCCGCGGCTGGCGAAGAGGTCCCAGGTCGTGTAGTCGACCCACGCCGCGTGGTGCTGGAGCGCACCGGCCACCGGCAGCGCGAGGACGGTCGCCGCAGCGATCGCCGCCAGCCCGGCGGCGAGCCGGCGGCCCCGCAGCCGGGGCAACCACAGCCAGGTGCCGATGAGTCCCAGCAGCGCTGCGCCGCGGACGAGCGGGGCGCCGACGGTGCGCTCGGTGGCCGGGACGGCGAAGAGCGTGAGCAGCAGCACGAGGGCGAGGAGCGAGCCCGCCGCGGCCGCGGCGCGCCTGGGGGCCGGCCAGAAGCCGAGCGCCATCGCCGGGACCGCCAGGGCCGGGATCCCCAGCAGCAGCGTGAGCCGTACCCAGGGGTCGGAGCCGACGTACGGCCAGCCGGTCGAGCTCGAGCCCGCCAGTCCGCGGTCGATTCCGTCGCCGAGCGCGCCCCAGTGGGCGGGCGCGAGATAGCGGATCGGAAGGCCGGCCGCGAGGACGGTACCGGCGGCGACCGCGAGCACCACCGCGATCGATGCCGCCGCGCGAGTGCGGCGTCCGATCGGCGCCCGCGCCAGGATCCCGAGGCTCAGCGCGCCGGCTGTGGCGAGCACCACCACCGCCAGAACGCGGCCCTCGGGCGGACCGGACACGAAGCGGCTCCACTGCACGGCTCCGGCCCAGCACAGGAGCCCGAAGGCGGCCAGCTGCAGCGGGAGCGCGTGGCGCGGCAGCCGGGCCACGGTCGCTGCCGGGACGTTCATGCCGCGACCCTCGACTGACGGCCGATGGGACGCCCTGCGCAGCCGGCCACGACGAAGCTCGCCGCCACGGGCCCGGTGGGCACCGGGGTGACCAGGTAGCGCTCCGCCGCGGCCGCGCGGGCGAGCCCCGGCGGCGGGGTGCCGGCACCGGCCGCCACCCAGAACAACGCGCCCGACCGCTCGACCCTGCCGGGCACCGGCGCCCGGTCGTCCGCCTCGACCAGGGCCAGGCGGATGTGAAGCGGAGGCCAGGCGTGCAGGTGGGGGTCGATCTCGGACGCGCGCCGGTCACCCGGGAGCATCAGCACGCAGCCGCCGGCGCGGGCCAGGTGCACGCAGAGCGAGGCGGCTGCGCGCAGCGCGCGGTCGAGCGCGTCCTCGGTGGGCGGGCGGCGCGGATCGAGAACGACCAGCGGCAGGGCATCCGCGTCGGCCACCAGCCGCCGCTCCAGCACCTCGCCGGTTCGCGCCACGCTCGGCCAGTGGATCCGGGCCGCCGGCGTGCCGGGGCGGTATGGCCGGAGCGCGTCCGGCTCAACCTCGGCACTCGCGGCGAGCGGGTGGGCCATCCTCCCGATGACCCCTCCTCCGCCGCCGCCGGGCGCCAGCACCGGTTCCACGCGCGGCAGGACGATCAGCTCGATCGCCGGCGCGGTCAACTCGCGCCGCGCGAGCCCGAGCGGGTCCCGGAGCACGAGCCGCGGCGACTCCAGCGTGCGCCGGCCGCGCCGCTCGAAGCGGACCTCGACGCGAACGCGGCGCGCGGTCCTTCCCCCGACGGGTAGGGGCCGCTCGAGCAGGGGCTCCACGAGCTCGCCGCCCGGCGGCCGGACGACCCCGCGCCTCCACTCGAGGGTGAGCGGCCAGGGATGCTCCTCCTCCACCGAGTGGGGGCCGCCACGCCGGTCGAGCGAGGCGCCGGCCGCCGCAAGCGCGACCCAGACGACCGCCACGACGGCGAGCAGGAGGAGGGCCACGGCCGGCACGTACAGCGTCGACGCCCCGAACGTGAGCGCCGCCGCGAGCATGAGGCCGCCCAGCGCCGCAGCGCCGCCGGCCCTCGTCACAGCGCCGGGACGCTCTGGATCGCCTGGCGCACCAGCTCGACCGGGCTGGTCGCCGCCGCGTCGGGCGCTACCAGCAGCCGGTGCGGAAGGACGGACGGCGCGAGCGCCTGCACGTCGTCGGGGATCGCGTGGTCGCGGCCGTCCAGTGCGGCCAGGGCTTTCGCCGCCTTGAGGAGCATCAACCCCGCCCGTGGGCTGGCCCCGAGCTCGACGCGGGTGTCGGCCCGCGTGGCTTCGAGCACCGCCACCACGTAGCGCCGGAGCGCCTCGCTGGCGTGCACCCGGGCGGCGGCGCGCTGCGCGGCCAGGACCTCCGGCACGTCGGTGACCGGCTGCAGGTCGAGGACGCGGTCGCCCGCGGCGTGCTCGGCGAGCATCTCGGCCTCTTCGTCCGCCTCGGGATAGCCCAGCGCCAGCCGCACCATGAACCGGTCGAGCTGCGCCTCGGGCAGCGGGTAGGTCCCCTCGTACTCCACCGGGTTCTGAGTGGCGACCACGATGAACGGGCGCGCCAGCTCGTGCGTGTGCACGTCCACCGTCACGTGCCGTTCCTGCATGCACTCGAGGAGCCCCGACTGCGTCTTCGGCGATGCGCGGTTGATCTCGTCCACCAGCACCACGTTTGCGAAGACCGGCCCCGGCCGGAACTCGAACCGCCCCTCCCGCTGGTTGTAGACGTTCGTTCCGACCATGTCGGCGGGAAGCAGGTCCACGGTGCACTGCACGCGCGCGAACTCGGCGTCGATCGAGCGGGCCAGAGAGCGGGCGAGCGCGGTCTTGCCGACCCCCGGGTAGTCCTCGATCAGGACGTGACCTTCGGCGATCAGCGCAATCAGCAGGTCGCGGAGCACGGCGTCCGGGACTTTCACTGCCCGGCGGACATTCGCGCCAAGCCGCTGCCCGACCGCCGCGACGCCGGCCGGATCCAGCTCCGGGACAGTGCTCACGCGATCGATGTTACGGGGGCCGGGTAGCCGGCGGGCGGGGTGGAAGGCGCGGCGTTCCCCGCTGCCGACTATTGCCGTTCAGGAGGCAGTGGGGAATGCGCGCCGACCACCCCACCCGCTGCGACGCGCTAGGCCTGCGTGGGCTCCTCGGTGCCCGCGAGCTCGCGCACCGCCGCCTCCGGGTCCGCGGCGCGCATCAGGGTCTCGCCGACGAGGACCGCGTCCACGCCCACCTGCTCGAGCTCCTCCACCTGCTCGCGGGTGGCGATCCCCGACTCCGATACCACGATTTTGCCCGCTGGGACGTCGGCAAGCAATTCGAAGGTGCGCGCGACGTCCACGCTGAAGTCTTCGAGGTCGCGGTTGTTGATGCCGATCACCTCCGCCTCGGACTCGAGCGCGACGTCGAGCTCGGCCTCGTCGTGGACCTCGACGAGGGCGTCGACCTGGAGGTCGCGCGCCAGCCCGTGCAGCATGGCCAGCTCGGGTGGACGGACCGCGCCCACCACGAGCAGCACAGCATCGCCGCCGGCGGCCTTCGCCTCGAACACCTGGTACGGGTCAATCGTGAAGTCCTTGCGCAGAACCGGCAGGTCGCTCGTGTTGGCGGCCTCCCGGAGGTCGGCCAGCGAGCCTCCGAAGTGCTCCTCCTCGGTCAGGATCGACAGCGCCGCCGCACCGCCGCGCTCGTACGCGCGCACCACGTCGGCCACGCTCGCCCCCTCCCGGATCGCCCCCGCCGACGGCGAGCGGCGCTTGTACTCGGCGATCACCGACGTGCCCGGCCGGACCAGGAACTCGGCGAACGGCCGGCACTCCCCGCGCCGCGCGGCCTCGAGTTCCACCTCGGCAAGGGGACGCCGAGCCTTGCGCTCTTCAAGCGCCCGCCGCGTGGACTCGACGAACTGCTCCAGCCGCACGGTCATGCCGGCGCCAGCTCCCTGGTCTTCTCCACGAACCGCTCCACCACATCGCGGGCAGCGCCGGAGTCGATCGCCTGCTCCGCTGCCCGCGCACCCTCCTCGAGCGAGTCTGCCACGCCGCCCAGGTAGATCGCGGCGCCGGCGTTCAGGACCACGATCGTGCGCTCGGGGCCGGGCTCGCCGGCCATGACCGCTCGCGCGCAGGCGGCGCTCTCGTCCGGCTCGCAACCGCGCAGCGCGTCCGATGGAATCCGCTCCACGCCCAGGGCCTCGGGCGCGATCGTCACCGCGTCAAGGCGCCCCTCCTTCAGCTCCACGGCCTGCGTGGGACCGGATGCGCTCACTTCGTCCAGCCCATCCTCGCCCGACACTACCAAGGCCCTCTCGGCCCCAAGGCGTCCGAGCGCCGCGGCGATCGTCTCGAGGTAACTGGCGTCCGACACACCCACAAGCTGGCGGCTAGCGCCCGCGGGGTTCGTCAGCGGCCCGAGGAAGTTGAAGATCGTCCGGACGGCGAGCTCCCTGCGCACGGGCACGACGTGCTTCATCGCCGCGTGGTGGGCGGGCGCGAACATGAACCCGAACCCCACCGACTCCACGCACTCCGCGACTGCCGCCGGGTCGAGGTCGATGCGCGCGCCGAGAGCTTCCAGCACGTCGGCCGACCCGGAGCGTCCGGTGGCCGAGCGGTTGCCGTGCTTGGCCACCGCGCAGCCGGCCCCTGCGGCCACGAATGCGGCGGTGGTGGACACGTTGAAGGTCGGCGCGCCGCCGCCCGTCCCCGCCGTGTCCACGAGCGGCTCGCGATCGATCTTCACAGGCAGGGCCAGCTCGCGCATCGTCCGCGCCAGGCCCTCCACCTCGTCCACCGTCTCGCCCTTGGTCCGGAGCGCGACCAGGAAGGCCGCGGTCTCGACCTCGGACGAGCGTCCCTCCATCACCTCGTGCAGCACTGCGGCCGCGTGGTCGGCGCTCATGTGGCGGCCGGAGGCAAGCGCCTCCACGGCGCGCGTCATCACGGGGTTCGGCATC
>VAWV01000073.1:2689-14388 GCA_005883295.1 Actinomycetota bacterium | reverse complement strand
GTACGTCCCGATCGGCTTCGGGGTGACCGTGGGCTACCACCGCCTGTTCACGCACCGGAGCTTCAAGACTTCGGCCCCCCTTCGCGCGCTGTTCGCGATTCTCGGGTCCGCAGCGGTCGAGGGGCCGGTGATCGAGTGGGTGGCCTACCACCGCAAGCACCATGCGTTCTCCGACCAGGAAGGCGATCCGCACAGTCCCCACGTCGGTCACGGCCACGGGTTGCGGGGCGCCATCCGCGGGCTGTTCCACGCCCACGTCGGCTGGGTCTGGTTCAACGACGACACGGCCGAGGAGGGGCGCTACGCGAAGGACCTGCTGCGCGATCCCGTCGTGCGAGCCGTGGACAGGACCTTCCTGCTCTGGGCCCTGGCGGGCCTCGCGCTGCCGTTCGGGCTCGGCGTGGCCCTCACCGGGTCGGTGCTCGGTGGGCTGACCGCGATGCTCTGGGGCGGCGCCGTGCGGATCTTCCTGTGCCACCAGTTCACGTTCTGCATCAACTCCCTCTGCCACTTCTTCGGGCGGAGCCCGTACGCGACGAACGACGAGTCGCGCAACCTCGCGTGGCTCTCCCCCTTCACGTTCGGGGAGGCCTGGCACAACAACCACCACGCCTTCCCAACCTCCGCGCGGCACGGCTTCGGCCGGCGGCAGGTGGACTTCTCGGCGGTGGTCATCGGCGCACTCGAGCGCCTCGGCCTCGTGTGGGACGTCGTACGGATCGATCCGGAGCGCCGCGAGCGTAAGCTCGCAGCCGCCGCGGCGGGGTAGGCGGCGCGGTGCCCTGGGCCGGCCTACTGGCCGCGCTTGCGGCCGGGGTCCTGTTCAACGTCGGCAGCGCCCTTCAGGCGCTCGACGCGCGCGAGGCGCCGGCCGATGAGGGCCTGCGCCTGAAGCTCCTCGCCCGGCTCGCGCGCAGGCGTCGCTGGATCGCCGGCCTAGTGCTCGGGGGACTCGGTTTCGGGCTCCAGGTGCTGGCGTTCGCGGGCGCGCCGTTCGTGGTCGTGCAGCCTGCCCTGGCTGCCGGCCTCGTGGTGCTCGTGGCGATCGGCTGGCGAGTTCTCGGTGAGCGCGTGACCCGTGGTGAGCTGGCGGGGGTCGCCACGATCTGCGTGGGGATCGCGCTCCTGGGATGGGGCGCGCCGGCGCACAACGAGGCGCTCCGCAGCGGGGCCAGCGCGATCTCGATCATGGCAGTGCTCGGAGTCCTCGCCGTGGCGCCGTTCGCGCTCCGCGGTGGCCGTCTGGACTCGGCCATGCTGGTGATCGTGGCGTCCGCGCTCGGCTTTGGGGCAACGAACATCGCCACCAAGCTCCTCAGCGACGACGTCGCCGCCTCGCACTGGATCCTGGCCGCGGCATGGGGCGCGGTCGCGGCGGCGGTCGGCGTCGCCGCGACCGTGACCGAGATGACGGCGCTGCAGCGCCGCCGGGCCACAACGGTGATTCCGATCTCGTTCGGGCTCCAGACGTTCCTGCCGATCCTGATCGAGCCGCTCTACCTGCGCGAGGACTGGGGGACCGCCGCGCTGGTCGGCGTGCCGCTTGCGACCGGCCTGGCGCTCGTCCTCGCGGGATCGGTGGTCCTCACGCGCGCTCGCTCGGTGTGCGAGCTCGCCGCGGGCGTGTAGCAGGCGCTACGGGCGCCGGCAGCGCACCTGGTAGACGGACTCGAAGCCGGTGAGGAAGCCCTGCCGCGCGGCGTGCAGGTAAAGGCGCCACACGCGGGCGCGCTCCGGCCCGGCGATCCGCGCCGCGTCGTCGAAGCGCGCGTCGAAGCGCTCGGCCCAGTGGCGCGTCGTCTCCGCGTAGTCGGCGGCGAACCCCTCCACGTGCTCGGTCACGAAGCCCGCGCGCTCGAGCGCGAGCAGCACCCGCGACAGGTGGAGCGGCTCACCGTCGGGGAACACGTAGCGCTCCGAGAAGGGGCCGGCCTCCTCGTCGTCGCCGTACTTCAGCTGGCCGATGCCGTGATTGAGTAGGCGGCCGCCGGGCCGGAGCATCGCGGCCAGCCGCTGGGCGTAGAGATCGATGCGCTCCTCGCCCACATGCTCGACCATGCCGATGCTGGCGACAGCGTCGAACGGCTCTCCACCGAGCTCGCGGTAGTCGAGCACCCGGAACTCGACCAGCTCGGACAGGCCCGCCTCGGCGGCGCGGCGCCGCGCGTACTCCACCTGCGCCGCGGAGAGCGTTATGCCGAGCACGCGGGCGCCGTACCGGGACGCCGCGTGCATGGCGAAGCTGCCCCAGCCGCAGCCGATGTCCACCACCCGCTCGCCGGCCTGCAGCCCCAGCTTCGTGCACACCAGGTCGAGCTTGGTCTCCTGCGCCTCCTCGAGCGTCGTCGCCCCGCGCGAGAAGATGGCGCAGCTGTAGGTCATCGAGCGGTCCAGGAACAGCTCGAACAGCTCGGTCGGGACGTCGTAGTGATGGCGGACGGCGCGGGCGTCGCGTCGGAGCGTGTGCCGGGCGCCGCGCAGCCGCAGCTCCGCAGCCGGCACGCGAGGCGGGCGCACGATGCCGCAGGCGCGGACGAGGGCGAGCCCCAGGCGGGCGCGCTCGCGCATCCCCAGCGGCGGGGGGCGCCAGCCATCCACGAGCTGGACGGCGGCGTCGAGGTCGTCCACCTCGAGGAGGCCGGAGACGTAGGCGCGACCGAAGCCGAGCTCGCCCGGCGATCGCAGCACGTGGGCGATCGCTCGAGGCGAGCGGAACGAGAACGTGGGGCCCGAGTCGGTGGTGGCCGGCACGGACGTCCCGTCCCAGAAGCGAAGCTCGAAGGGCCGCTCGGGCAGCGCTCGCCGGAGCTCGCTTCTCAGGGGCGCGGTGACGGCGAGGGCCACCGCCCGAGGCTACACCCCGTGCGGATCCTCGCCGAGCAGCCCCAGCAATCCGGCCGCGAGCTCCGCTGCGCCCGCCACGAGGCCGGGTGGCTCGCCCGTGAGCTCGGCCACGGCGCCGCCGGCCTCGGTGACCAGCAGCCGTCCCGCCGCCCAGTCCCATGGCTGCAGGCCGCGCTCGTAGTAGCCGTCGAGTCGCCCGGAGGCCACCCACGCCAGGTCCAGCGCGGCCGCGCCGCCACGGCGCACGTCGCGGACGTGCGGGATGACCCGCTCGAGCACGCGCGCCTGCTCAGTGCGCCGGCGCGCGTCGTACGAGAAGCCGGTGGCCACCAGCGACCGCTCGAGCGGAGTGCCCTCCCGTACCCTCATCGCCACCCCGTTGAGCGTCGCGCCGGAGCCGCGCTCCGCGCCGAAGAGCTCGTCGCGCACCGGGTCGAGCACCACGCCGGCCAATGAGCCCGCCTCGTCCTCGACCGCCACGCTCACGGCCCACATCGGGAAGCCGTACAGGTAGTTGGTGGTCCCGTCGAGCGGGTCGATCACCCAGCGCCTTCCGCTCGAAGATGACGCGGCGGCGCCCTCCTCGCCGACGATCCCGTCCTCGGGACGCTCGCGCTGGATCAGCTCCACGATCGCCGCCTCGGCCTGCCGGTCCGAGTCCGAGACCATGTCGGTGGCCGAGGACTTGCGGCCGAGTCCGGCCGCCGGCCCGCCGAAGCGCTCCACGAGCAGCGCCCCCGCGGCTCGGGCGGCGCGAACCGCCAGCTCGAGATCGGTCAGCTGACCGATCGGACGATCAGGACGGTCGCGATCACGACGCCCGCGACCACGACGACCCAGACGAGAAAGCGGAACGCCTCCGCCTCCGATCGGAGCGGGTTGAGCACCTAGATGACGTAGATCGTCGTGTACACGACGATCCACATCACGTCGACGAAGTGCCAGTAGATCCCGGGCACCTCCACACCGCGGTGCTCCTTGGCGTTGAAGTGTCCCCGGAAGGCCCTGATCGTGGCGAACAGCAGCAGGTTGAGGCCCACGAACACGTGGGCGCCGTGGAGCCCCGTGAGCCCATAGAAGATCGTGCCCTGAGCGTGGTCGTGTGGCGCGAAGCCGACATGGACGTACTCGTTGATCTGCACGGTCAGGAAGGTGACCCCCAGCAGGAACGTGCTGGCGAGCCCGGCGCGCATGCCGAAGCGGTTCTCGTTCTTGGCCGAGAGCAGCGCCCAGTGCATGGTGAGGCTCGACGACACGAGGATCGCGGTGTTCACGCCGGCGACCGCGACGGGGAGCTTGGTGCCGGTCGCGGGCCAGTGGGCGTGCCCCACCACCCGGATGAAGAAGTAGGCGGTGAAGAACGAGCCGAACAGCATCACCTCCGAGATGATGAAAAGCAGCATCCCGAGGAACTGGGCCTCGACCCGCGAGGAGCGGTTGGCGGGGGGCGGGCCGTGGTGCTCGTGCTCGGCGGCGTGCTCGACGGCGACCGAGGCGGACTCCATCAGGCGGTCGCCCCCTCGCGCGCCTGCTCCGCGGTGACCACCACGTGCTCGACCGGCTTTGACGTGGACGCCTTGATCCGCTCGATCAGGTGGCTCCGGAGCCAGCCCGAGCGCTCGTCGGGGAAGGTGGAGACCACGATCTCGTCGGCCGGGTAGAACTGCAGCGCGTTCTGCACGGCCGTGAATGGGTCCGGGTCCATCACCTGGCCGACCGCCTCGAGCCCGGCGCCGTGGAGCAGGTCGAGGGTGTGCGCCAGGCGGGCCTCGGCGTCGCCGTGCTCGCCGCCCTCGCCCTGGGGGAGGATCACCACGAAGTTGTGCGGCCCCTCGGTGCCCTTCCGCTTGAGGAGCTCGATGAGCGGGCCGCCGCCGACCGTCTGGTTGGCGACCACGAGCGTGCGGGTCATGTGCGCGCGGTCGGCGTCCAGGTCCACCACCAAGTGCTCGACGGGAAGGCCGGAGTCCTCCCGCACCCGGTCGATCAGGTCCCGCCGCAGCCAGCCCGAGCGGGTCCCCGGGTGGGTGGAGATGATGATCTCGTCGGCCCCGTAGGTCGCGATCGCGTCCATGGTCGCCGAGTAGGGGTCGGGGTCCATGACCTCCCCGTCCGCCTCGATGCCCACCTCGCGCAGCTGCCCGAGCGTGGTGGCCAACCGGTTCTCGGCGGCCTTGCGCACGGAGTCCTCGTAGATCACGTAGCCGCTGCGCGGCTCGTTCTGCGGGCAGATCACGGTGACCTCGAACGGCTCTCCGCGCTCGTGCG
Source organism: Actinomycetota bacterium (assembly GCA_005883295.1). GTDB lineage: Bacteria > Actinomycetota > Thermoleophilia > Solirubrobacterales > Thermoleophilaceae > AC-37. Next base: position 9,276 of record VAWV01000073.1, on the reverse strand, counting down.
CCTCCTCAGCCCGGCGCTTGACCGTCTCGATCAGGGCACGCCCGCCAACCGTCTCGTTGGCGACGACGAGGATGCGGTGCGGCTGCGCGCTCATTCGGTCGTGCCGGCCGTGGCTGCGGACCCGGCGGCCACCGGTTCCTTCTCCTTGAACACCCCGTGCACCGCTCCCGGCACCCCGTACTCGTATGGGCCGCCGACCACGGTCGGCACGTCGTCGATTGCCCTCCGCGAGCGGCCCGTGCCGCCAGCTGGCGACGATGTTGTAGACGAAGACCAGGAACGACAGCCCGAAGATGAAGGCCGAGATCGAGATGATCGCGTTCAGCGTGGCGTACTGGTGGGCGTAGTCGGCCACCCGGCGGGGCATGCCGTCGATCCCCACCAGGTGCATCGGGCCGAAGGTGAGGTTGAAGAAGACGAACGACAGCCAGAAGTGAATCCTCCCGAGCGTCTCGTCGTACATCCGCCCGGTCATCTTCGGGAACCAGTGGTAGATGCCCGCGAAGATGGTGAACACGCTGCCGCCGAACAGCACGTAGTGGATGTGCGCCACCACGAAGTACGTGTCCGACACGTGGATGTCGAACGGGATGACCGCGAGCATGATCCCGCTGATCCCGCCGAGGGTGAACATCGTGATGAACCCGAGCGCGAACAGCAACGGCGTTCGCAGGTGGATCACGCCCCTCCACAGCGTGGCCAACCAGGAGAAGATCTTGATGCCGGTCGGCACCGCGATCAGCATCGTGGTCAACATCATCGGCACCCGGAGCCAGGGGAACATCCCCGACACGAACATGTGGTGCGCCCAGACGGTGAACCCGAGCACCACGATCGCCATCAGCGAGAAGGCCATCATCCGGTAGCCGAAGATCGGCTTGCGGGCGTGGGTCGAGATGACCTCGCTGACTATCCCGAACCCGGGCAGCATCATGATGTAGACCGCCGGGTGCGAGTAGAACCAGAAGACGTGCTGGTACATCAGCACGTCACCGCTCCGGCTCGGGTCGAAGAAGTGGGTCCCCAGGGTGCGGTCGAAGAGCACGAAGAACTGGGAGCCGGCGATGAACGGCGTGGCGATGACCACCAGGAGCGAGGTGGTGAAGTTCGCCCAGACGAGCAGCGGCATGCGCCAGAAGGTCATGCCCGGCGCGCGCATGGTGATGATCGTGACCAGGAAGTTCAGCGCCGTGGCGATCGAGGACGCGCCCGCGAACTGGATCGCGATGTTGAAGAAGGTCTGGCCCAGCGGCATGTGGGTGGAGAGCGGCGCGTACGCCGTCCAGCCCGTGGAGAAGGAGCCCCCCGGCGCCAGGAAGCTGAGGAGCATGATGATCCCGCCGATCGGAAGCAGCCAGTAGGACAGCGCGTTCAGGCGCGGGAACGCCATGTCCGGTGCCCCGATCATCAGCGGGATCACGTAGTTCGCGATCCCGGCGAACACCGGGATGATGAACAGGAAGATCATCAGCGAGGCGTGCACGGAGAAGAGCCCGTTGAACGTGTTCGGTGAGATGAACTGCGTGCCCGGCGCCGCAAGCTCGGCGCGCATGACCATCGCCATCACGCCGCCCACGACGAAGAAGAAGAACGTCGTGCAGATGTACTGGAGCCCGATGACCTTGTGGTCGGTGTTCACGCGGAAGTAGTCGCGCCAGCTTCGGGCGCCATGCCCGGAGTGGTCCTCGGGCACGGTGGGCGCCCCGGAGGCCCAGCGGAACCAGTAGTCGAAGCAGCCGATCCCGATCAGGAACCCAAACGGCGAGGAGATCAGGCCCACCGTGACGATCGCGGTCCAGTCGACGAGCGGGTGCCAGCCGTACAGGGCCCGAAGCCCGACGTCGATGCCCATGCCGACGCCGAATCCGATGATCAGCCCGAGGGCGGCCCGGTACCAGCCGGGCGCCTTCAGTCTGGCGGCCATCGTCACTTCTTCTTACCTCCTCCGGACTGGATCAGGAACTGGACCAGGGCGCTGATCTGCTGGGCGGTCAGCTGCTTGCCGAAAGTCTGGGGCATGGTACTGCGCGGGAATCCCGGTACAACGAAGGCGTTCGGGGTCACGATCGACTGCCGGATGTAGGTCGCTGCGGGCTGTCCCTTGGCGTATCTGGCGGCGTCCTGGACCACCCTGTCGAGGTCCGGGCCCACCTTCCCTGTGGCCCCGGCGGCCGCGAGCGTGTGGCAGCCGGAGCAGCCGTTCTGGGCGAAGAGCTGCTTGCCGAGCCCCGGGCCGGTAGCTGGCCCGGCCTGCTTGTTGAGCCAGGCCGTGAACGTCTGCTCGGGAACCACGTAGACCGTGCTGCGCATCAACGAGTGCCCCGCGCCGCACAGCTCGGTGCAGACGACCTCGTAGCGGCCGAGGCGGTCCGGGGTGGCGCGCCAGTTCGTGGTTATGCCCGGCACCGCGTCGCTCTTCAGCCGGAACTGCGGGATCCAGAAGGAGTGGATCACGTCCTTCGTGTTGATCTCGAACTTGACGGGCTTGTTGACCGGCAGGTAGAGGGTGTTCGACTGGACGGTCCTGCCTCCGGAAGCGGTGTAGCGGTAGCTCCACTCGAACTGCTGGCCGGTGACGTGGACGATCATCTCGCCGCGCTTCTTCTTCTCGATGTCGTGGAGGGTGATCCAGGCGTAGGTGGCGAGCGACGAGACGAGCAGGAACGGGATCACCACCCAGACGACCTCGAGGCGGGCGTTCCCGTGGATCGGCGGGCCGTCGCCGGTGTCGCCCGGGCGCGCCCGGAAGCGAATCACGCTGTAGATCGCGACCGTCATCACGAGGACGAAGATCGGGACGGAGACGATCAGGAGGACGTCGTAGAGCGTGTCGATCTGGTGCGCGCTCTTCGATGCCTGCTTCGGGAACCAGTCGATCGACAGCGAGATCGGCAGCAGGATCGCGGTGGCGATCGCGCCGTAGATGAGCATCCGCGCCAGCGGGCTCTTAGGCACGGGACGTCCTCCGGCGAGCTGGCACGGCGCGCGAGTTTATAGATGACTGATTCCACGACCCCGCGCACGCGGCTCACGCGCGGATACCTGCGCATCTCTGCGTCCTCGGGCTCGCCCTTGGCACCACCAAGGGCAGCGCCCTGCGTCACATCGCCGCTGTCCACGCGCGAAGCGCGTATACAGCGGCGACGGCTTGGTCTCGCGCGCCCCCGCGCACACGCGGCCGCGGAATCAGTCATCCGTAGGCGCCCCGTGAAGGCGGGCGCGCCGTGGACGCGGGCTTTAGGCGGAGGCCGTCGAGTAGGCCAGCGACGGCCGGTCGCCGTCGAGGTTTCCGCCGGTCTCGCCGGGCGGGCCGCCATCCCGGGACGCACGGGCGCCGCCCTGCGCCCGGCCCTCCCGCCTGAAGCTCGAGGGGGGACGGCCGTGGTGGCGGCGGAACGTCTTGGCGAACTGGGCGGCCTGGCGGTAGCCCACCCGGCTGGCCACCTCCCGGACCGGGAGCGAGCCCTCCCGCAGGAGCTCGAGCGCACGGCCCATCCGGACCTGCGCCAGGTAGGTGCGGAAGCTCGTCTGGCCGGCCTCCGCGAATGCGCGCTGGAGCTGGCGGCGCGAGGTGGCCAGGCGCCGGGCCATGGCGTCGAGCTCGAGGTCGCTCGCGTACTCGCGCTCGATGATGTCGACGGCCTCCTCGAAGAGGGTCCGCCGCCTGAGGACTGTTCCGGATCTGATGGCCATTTCGAAGCTCGTCCTAGCGGGTGGTAGCGCAGGGGATCATTGAGAGGTTAAGCAAACGCCCGCGCGCGCGACGCTGCCTCCGCGCCAACTACCCAAATTTGCGGTCTGCTCCTGCAAGGTCCGCACCCGCACGTCGCGGCTGCGTTAGTCTTGAGTCAATCGGCACTTGAGGGGGCGAAAATGCAGGTGAGGGACGGCATGAGCGAGGTGGTCCTTTCAGTGGGGCCCGGCCACACGCTGCGGGACGCGGCCCGCTTCATGGGCCGGCGCGGGGTGGGCGCCGCCGTCGTCATCGATCCCGAGCAGCCGGGGCCGGGCATCATCACCGAGCGCGACATCCTCATCTCGCTGGCCGAGGGCCAGAACCCCGATGAGGAGCGGGTCGGTGACCACCTGTCGGGGAACCTGACCTTCGCGGCTCCCGACTGGTCGCTCGAGCGCGCCGCGGAGGCGATGGTGCGGGGCGGCTTCAGGCACCTCGTCGTGGTCGAGGGCGGCGAGACCATCGGCGTCCTGTCGATGCGCGACGTCGTGCGCTGCTGGACGGGCGACGGCGCCTCCACTCCGGTCGAGACCGCCCGCTCCCGCGCGTAGCGCCCGCGGTTGCCGCGGGTCCGGACGCCGGGTAGGGTCGGGCCCTCATCGGAGCTCGCGAAAGGAGAGGCGGCAATGCCCAAGTTCCTGATCAAGGCGTCGTACACGCAGCAGGGGGTGCAAGGGGTGATCGACAGTGGCGGATCGTCGCGGCGCGAGGCGGTGGAGAAGACGGTCTCCGGCCTCGGCGGCAGCCTCGAGAGCTTCCACTTCGCGCTCGGCGACGATGACGCGATCGTGATCGTCGACCTTCCGGATGCGAGCGCCGCCACCGCGCTGAGCCTGGCCGTGAACGCGGCGGGGGGCGCGAGCGTCAAGACGGTCCCGCTGCTCACGCCCGAGGAGGTCGATCAGGCGGCGAAGCAGTCGGTCGACTACGCGCCACCCGGCTCGTAGCTCACCCGCCTTTTGGTACGTTTCTGACACGCTGTATCGATTGCGCTTGTGGCAGGGTGCGATAGGGCGCGGGATCGTCGCGGCAGTCGCCGTGATCGGGCTTTTGTGCGCGCCGCCCGCCGCCTTCGCTGCACATAAGCACCACCGGCCCAACCCCCGCGGAGTCATCTTCGTGCACGGGTTCGAAGGCTCGGGCTCGCAGTTCGAATCGCAGAAGATGCGCCTGACGGGCAACGGCTATCCGGACAGCTACGTGACCGTGTTCGAGTACAACTCGCTCGAGTTCGCCTCGGCGCTCGAGAGCGGGTCCTCGGTCCAGGCGCAGGAGCAGCAGCTCTTCGCCCAGATGGACCAGCTGGTCGCGCACGTGAAGGCGATCACCCACCGCCACAAGGTCGACCTCCTGGGGCACTCGCTCGGCACCAAGCTGATGCAGGACTACCTCAACAGCTCGAAGCAGCGTGCAGCCAACGTCGCCCATTACGTGAACATGGATGGAATGACCGCGGACTCCCCCCCTGGCGGCGTGTCAACGCTTGCGCTCTGGGGGACGAAGGGGCCACTCTCCTCGAAGCCGGGGCGGCGCGGACTCGACGCACGTCCAGGTCGCGACGTCGCCCGTGTCGTTCCGGTGGTTCTACAAGTTCTTCACGGGCAAGGCGCCCAAGACCACCAAGATCCGATCGCACAAGGGGCGGATAACCCTTTCAGGCAGGGCCGTGAACTTCCCCCAGAACTCCGGGCTGCAGGGCGCGACCGTCCAGCTGTGGCCGATCAACCAGGCGACCGGCCAGCGCACCGCCACCAAGCCGATCGCGAGCTTCGTGGTGGGCGGCACCGGCAACTGGGGCCCGGTGACCGTCCAATCCGGGCGCCGCTACGAGTTCGCGCTCGTGCGCACGGACAATCCCAGCGCTCCTCTGCATCACTTCTACTACGAGCGATTCATTCGGAGTGACCACCTGATCCGCCTGCTCGAATCCGACGCGATCCGGAGCGTGGGCGGACCCGGGGACCCCCGGTTCTTGGCGATGGTGATCATCCGCTACAAGGAGCTGTGGGGCGATCAGGGCTCCCGGAGCGACGTCCTGAAGGTCAACGGGGTCAAGGTGTGCAACGCCACGACCTGCCCGCTCTCCAAGCTGGTGAACGGGCTCTTCGTGGCCGACTTCAATCGCGACGGCAAATCCGAGACCAACCAGACCTGGGGTCCCTATCAGAACGTCAGTCCGTACTTCATTAGTTCCGTGGATGACTTCATCCCCGCGCAGACTCCGCCCAGCGGGAAGGTCACGGTCGCTATCAGGTCGAGAGGGAAGGGCCCGCTGCGGACCCTCGCCTTTCCCAACTTCCCCTCGCTCACCGACGTCGTCACCGTCCAGCTCAACGACTTCGACCAGGCCACGGGCGGCTAGGGGCGGGCTGCGCTCCGGCGCTAGTGCTCGAGCGGCAGCTCGGCGATCTCCTCGCGGGTCTGCCGGAGCCAGCGCACGATGGCCACCACTGCGATCACCGCCCCGATCCCCGCGATCACCCACGAGAGGACGATGCCCACGATGGCGAGCGTGATCCCGAGGGCTGTGAGCGCGGGCAGGTAGGACGGCTCGGGGAGGTGGATCTCCTCGCTCGGGGGCGGAAGCTGCCGCCCGCCCTCGCCGGAGTCGGCCACCTAGTAGACGGAGGCGACGAAGAACGCCGCCCCGAAGACGAGGAAGCAGATCGCGCCCGCGATCAGCCCGGTCCGCAGGTTCTTGTTGGCCAGGCGCCTGTCCATTTCCGCCGCGGTTCTACCACATCGCACCGTAGTTGCGGGCGGGCCGCCGTCGCTGTCCGACGGGTAGCTTTACGCCATGCCCCCGAGGGCAGGAGCCTGAGCGCGTGCAAGAGGCCGCGGAGCCGGCCGT
>VAWV01000073.1:0-2670 GCA_005883295.1 Actinomycetota bacterium | reverse complement strand
CGGGCAGTCGAGGTCACCGAGCGCCCGACCGACCTCAGCAGCGCTCCGGCGCTGCTCGACGGTATCGAGGCCGCCGTGCGCGAGACGATACAGCGCACCGGGCCGGTCGACGCGGTAGGCCTCGGCGTGCCGTCGCAGATCGAGTTCGAGCGCGGGCTGGTGGTGGCGAGCGTGAACATCCCGCTCGAGGGCGTGCGGCTGCGGGACGAGCTCGGCGCACGGCTCGGCACCCCCGTCTACGTGGACAACGACGCGAACTGCGCCGCGCTGGCCGAGGCCCAGTTCACCGAGGACGCCCCCGCCCAGAGCCTTGTGATGCTCACGCTCGGCACGGGAGTGGGGGGCGGCATCGTGATCGGCGGCAGGATCTTCCGCGGCTCGTCCGGTCTGGGCGCCGAGCTCGGGCACGTGGTGGTCGACGCGAACGGGCCGGAGTGCCCCGGCGCGTGCCCCAACCGGGGCTGCCTGGAGGCGCTCTGCAGCGGCACGGCGCTCGAGCGCGAGGCGACGGCGTTCGCCGCCGCCAACCCCGCGTCGTGGCTCGGTCAGGTGGCGGCAGACCGCGGCGGGCGCGTGAAGGGCAAGGACGTGGTGGAGGCCGCGCGAGAGGGACCTTCATCAACGTCTTCGAGCCGGAGCACCTGGTGGTCGGCGGTGGGCTCTCCGGCGCGGCGGACCTGTTCCTGCCCGCGGCAGAGTCGGAGGCGCGCGGACGCGCGCTCCCGGCGCTCGCCGAGCGGACGCGGATATCGGTCGCGAAGGCCGGAAACGCGGCCGGCGTGATCGGCGCCGGGCGACTCGCGGCCCTAGAGCTTGGCCCTACCGGGGATACTGCTGACCTCAAGGCGAGGGAGGAGGTTGGATGAGCACGACCGCTACGGACACGAGGGCGCTCGAAGAGCTCAGCATCAACACGATCCGGACGCTCTCGATGGACGCGGTCCAGAAGGCGAACTCGGGCCATCCGGGCGCGCCCATGGGGCTCGCCCCGCTCGCCTACGTGCTCTTCACGCGGGTCATGCGCCACAGCCCGGCCAATCCGGACTGGCCCGGCCGAGACCGTTTCGCGCTGTCCGCGGGTCACGCCTCGATGCTCCTCTACTCGATGCTCTACCTCACCGGCTACCCGATGACGATGGACGACATCAAGCACTTCCGGCGGGTCGGGTCCCCGACCGCAGGGCACCCGGAGCGCAGGTACTCCCCGGGCATCGAGGTGACCACCGGGCCGCTGGGCCAGGGGATCTCGAACTCCGTCGGGCTCGCGCTCGGCGAGCGAATGGTGTCCGCACGGTTCACCGAGCCCGGCCACGAGGGCCTCTTCGACCACCACACCTTCACGATCGCGAGCGACGGCGACATCCAGGAGGGTGTGTGCGCCGAAGCCTCCTCGCTCGCAGGCCATCTCGGCCTGGGCCGCCTGATCGCCTTCTACGACGACAACAAGATCCAGCTCGCGAGCAAGGTCGAGGTGGTGATGTCGGAGGACGTGGCCAAGCGCTACGAGGCCTACGGCTGGCACGTGATCAACCTCGGTGAGACGAACGACACCGGCGAGATCGAGCAGGCCACCCGCGCGGCCATGGACGTGGAGGACCGCCCCTCGCTGATCATCATCCGGACGCACATCGGCTACGGCAGCCCCAACAAGCAGGACACCACCTCGGCCCACGGGTCGCCACTCGGCGAGGACGAGGTGCGGCTGGCGAAGGAGAACCTCGGCTGGGACCCGGACAAGCACTTCTACGTGCCCGACGAGGTGCTCGCCCACTACCGCGAGTGCTGCGAGCGCGGTCGCGAGCTGGAGGAGGAGTGGAACCGCCGCTACGAGGCGTACCGCTCAGAGCACCCCGACAAGGCCGCGCTGTTCGACACCATCCAGCGCGGCGAGATGCCGGCCGGCTTCGACGAGGAGGTGCCGCGGTTCGACGCCGACCCGAAGGGGATGGCCACGCGCAAGGCGTCCGGCATCGCTATCCAGTGGGCGGCCAAGCGGGTGCCGCAGCTGGTCGGCGGCTCGGCGGACCTCGCGAGCTCCACCAACACGGACATCGAGGACGGGGGCGACGTGTCCCGCGGCCAGTACGGCGGCCGCAACCTCCGCTTCGGGGTGCGCGAGCACGGGATGGGCGCGATCGTGAACGGCCTCTGCCTGCAGGGCCTGCGCGCGTTCGGCGCCACGTTCCTGAATTTCTCGGACTACATGCGCGCGGCCGTGCGGCTCTCCGCGCTGATGAAGCTGCCCGCCATCTGGGTCTGGACCCACGACTCGATCGGCCTTGGCGAGGACGGCCCCACGCACCAGCCCATCGAGCATCTGGCGGCGCTGCGCGCGATGCCCAGGCTGAACATGATCCGGCCTGCCGATGCGAACGAGACCGCGTTGGCGTGGCGCTTCGCCCTGCGCCAGACCGAGGCCCCGACGGCCTTCGCGCTTTCGCGGCAGAACCTGCCGGTCATGGACCCGGCGTCGGTGCCCGACGACGCGATCGAGCGCGGGGCCTACGTCCTCAGCGACAGCGGGAACGGCGACCCCGACGTGATCCTGATCGGCACCGGATCCGAGGTATCCCTGTGCGTGGAGGCGGCTGAGCAGCTCGAGTCCGACGGCGTGGCCGTGCGCGTGGTCTCGATGCCCTGCATGGACACGTTCGCCGAGCAGGACGAGTC
>VAWV01000072.1 GCA_005883295.1 Actinomycetota bacterium | reverse complement strand
GGCGCCTGCGCTCGGTCTCCCAGCGACTCGAGGGCATCGAGGACGCGGTGGACCGGCTCGACGTCCGGCTCGAGGGCATGCTCGGTTCGGCGCAGGGCGCCGACATCGAGCCGCTGGCGACCCGCCTGGAGGAGATCGCGCGCGACGTCGCGGCGCTCCGCGAGATCCTTGCGCCCGGAGCCGAGGCTCCGCCGCGGGCGCAGGAGCGGCTCACCGTCAGCGACTCCTGACCACTGCTAGTAGCCCGACGCGCTCAGCGCCCGGAGCGCGACCTCCGCGAGCCTGCGCTCGGCCGCCTCGAGCTCCGTCTCCGCGATCCGCTCGCGCCCACTGCCAGCCAGCAGGTCGGAGACCAGCAGCAGGCAGCCGGCGCGTGCACGTCGCCGCTCTGCGGTGGCCAGCACGGCGGCCGCCTCCATCTCCACCACGTCGGCACCCGCGGCACGCAGCCGCTCGCCGGCGTCCGGGCGTGGGTCGTAGAAGAGGTCGACCGAGATCGCCGTGACAGTCCGTGCTGCGCCGGCGTCCTGGAGCGCCGCGGTGAGATCCGAATCGGGACGCAGCAGGTCGCCGGCGCCGAGCGCGCGGCTCGCGCCGTCCCCCGCGAGCACGCGATCGACCGCGACCAGCTCGCCCAGCTCGTATCCGTCGCGCAGGGCGCCGCAGGTCCCGGTTCGCAGCAGCACCCGGGCCCCGAGGTCGATCAGCTCCTCGGCGACGATCGCGGCGCTCGGCCCGCCCATCCCGGTCGCCTGGATCGTGACCGGGCGGCCGTCCGGCGCGGTCCCCGTGTAGCCCCACAGTCCGCGGCGCGTGTTGAACATCAGGGGCGCCTCGAGCAGTCCCTGCGCCATCGCGAGCGCTCGCTGCGGATCCCCGGGAAGCAGGACGCGCTCGGCCAGCGGGGCCGACGGGCGCAGATGGATCGTCGAGCGCGGCCGTTCCAAGCAGGGCAGCACGATATGGGAGACTCCTCGCGCCCCATGGTCGATCGCAGATCCACCCCGGCGCGACTCCCCGAGGCCGTTCGCGACGCGGTCGAGCGCACGCTGCAGGCCACCCGCGAGGGCGCCGAGACGACACGGACGCGCGCCCAGGATGCGGTGGATGAGCTCGTCCGCGGCGCAGAGGCGGGCGCCGAGGCCGTCCGCGACCGGGTGAAGGATGCCATCGAGGAGCGCCGGCCGGCCACATCCGACGACCTCAAGGAGCTCCGCAGGGAGCTGCACGCGATCGCCCGACGGCTCGATGCGATCGAGGAGCGGCTGCCGGCGCAGCGCGCACGGGGCGGTCGCTCCGGGGGTGCGCGCAAGCGCTCGGGATGACGTGCCCGGACGCCGGGTCCTGATCACTGGCATCGCGAGCTACCTGGGAACCGAGCTCGCCCGGATTCTGGAAGAGGACCCGGCGGTGGAATACGTGGCCGGGGTCGACACTCGCAAGCCGCGCGCCCTCCTCGCGGGCACCGAGCTGATCGACGTCGACATCCGCGATCCCGAGCTCTTGACGCGCATCCCCGACACCGGCGTGGACACGGTCGTCCACAACCAGATCGTGCGGCGGCCGGGCGCCGGCATGTCCGCCCGGCGCGCCCACGACATCAACGTGATCGGCTCCCTGCAGCTCCTGGCCGCGTGCGGGCGAACCCCCACGCTGCGGGCGATCGTGGTCCGCGGCTCGGCCGGGATCTACGGCGCCGAGCCCGCGGCTCCGGAGTTCTTCACGGAGGACATGGCCCGCCTCTATCCGCTGCGCACCCGCTTCCAGCGCGACGTCGCCGAGATCGAGAACCTCTTCGGTACCTTCGCCCGCCGCCACGACGAGGTCGCCTGCGCGATGCTCCGCTACCAGCCCTCGATCGGACCGACCGGGTCCACCCAGATCCCGCAGTACCTCTCGCTCCCGGTCGTTCCCACCTATCTAGGCTTCGACCCCCGCATCCAGGTGATCCACGAGCGCGACGCGCTCGACGCGCTGGTGGCGGCGGTGAGGCGACCCGTCCGCGGTCCGGTGAACGTGGCCGCCGAGGGCACGATCGGCCTCACCCGCATGATCCGCATCGCGGGCCGGCCGACGCTTCCGATCCCGTCGCCCCTCTTCGGCAGCGCCACGGGCGCGGCAAAGCGGCTCGGGCTGCTCGACTTCTCGCCCGACTTCCAGCGCCTCCTGCGCTACGGCCGGGGTGTGGACACGTCGCGGCTGGTCCGCGAGGTGGGATTCCGGGCCCACTTCACGACCGTGAGCGCGGCCGAGGACTACGCCGCGGCGCGCAACACCGCGGAGGCGGCGGCGTGACCGCTCCGCGCCCGGACGCCGCAAACGGGCCCCTGCCGATCGGCCCGCTCGTGTCGTTCCTGCGCGCGCTGCGCGGCGGGCTTGACGGCGGCCAGGGACTGGCCGGTGCGCTCGCGGACTCCGCCCTGGCGCTGCCGCGTGACGCCCGGGAGAGCCTCGACGCCGCCGCCCGGCGGCTCGCGGGCGGGTACGAGGAGGACGACTGGGGCTACGACGAGGAGTTCGCCGATGCCGCACTTCCGTTCCTCGAGTTCATGTACGACAGGTGGTGGCGGGTCCATGCGGAGGGGGTCGAGCGTGTGCCCGCGCACGGTCACGCGCTGCTCGTGGCGAACCACGCCGGGATCATGCCGTGGGACGGCACGATGATGGGGGTGGCGCTGATGCGCGAGCACCCCCTTCCGCGCGTGCCCCGCTTCATGGTCCTGGACTGGGCGTTCGACCTTCCGTTCGTCTCGGTGGCGATGCGCAAGCTCGGCGGCGTGCCGGCTTCGCCGTTCAACGCGATCCGCCTGCTCGAGGCCGGCGAGCTGGTCGCCGTGTTCCCGGAGGGCATCAAGGGCGCCGGCAAGGCCTACCGCGACCGCTACAGGGTGCAGCGCTTCGGCCGCGGCGGCTTCATCGAGATCGCCCTTCGGACTGGCGCGCCGATAGTGCCGGTCGCCGTCGTGGGGAGCGAGGAGATCCACCCCAAGATCGGCGAGTCCGGGCTGCTCGCGCGGCTCACCGGCGCGCCCTACTTCCCGATCACGCCCACGTTCCCGCTGCTCGGGCCGCTGGGCGTGGTCCCGCTTCCGTCCCGCTGGCGGATCGAGTTCTGCGAGCCGCTCGACCTCTCCGGCCTCACCCCGGCGGACACAGCCGACCGAGCGCTCGTCCTCGAGCTGTCCGAGCACGTTCGCGATCTGATCCAGCGGAAGGTTCACGAGAACCTGGTGAAGCGGAAGCACGCTTTCGCTTAGTGTTCACAGGGTGAGCTTCAACTCCGCGAAGGAGTTCCGCGAGGTGATGGACCAGGTGTTCACGATGATGAGCACCGACCCGGAGATGGGGCCCAAGCTGCGCGACGCGGAGACCCCTCAGCGGTTCGAGTTCCCGGACGTGGATCTGGTCGTGAACATCACCTACGCGGAGGACGGCGGTGAGCAGAACCTCCGCTGGGAGTGGACCGACGACGTGCCGTGGGAGCCCGAGGTGAAGATGACGATGGACTCCGACGTCGCCAACCGCTACTTCCAGGGCAAGGAGAACGTGGCGATGGCGATCGCCCGCCGGCGTATCAAGACCTCGGGCAACGTGAAGAAGGCGCTCGCGCTGATCCCGATCACGAAGCCGATCTACGGGCGCTACCGGGCGCTGCTCGAAGAGCGGTACCCGCACCTGGTTGCCTGAGCTCTCGGCCCTAGAAGTGCACCCCCCGCATCAGGTAGGCCATCGCGATGGCCTCCGTTGACATCTCCTCTTGCTTCTCCGGCTTGCCGTCGCCGGCCTCGGCGCTCGGCTTCTTCTTCCCGCGTGCGGCCTTCGAGTCCGGGAAGATCGTGTACGCGGTGTGCATCACCTGATCGACCACCTTGGGCGACACCGCGTACAGGACCTGGCCGAACGTGCCGAGCCTCGTGGCGAGCCGCTTCGGCTTGTCGATGATCGCGTCGCAGATCATCTGAGCGGCCTCGTCGGGTGTGAGCGTGGGGAAGGCGTCGTAGATGTTGGTCGGCGCGATCATCGGGGTGCGCACCAGGGGCATGTAGATGGTCGTGATGTGCACGCCGTCGCCGATCACCTCTGGGGCCACGCAGCGGGCGAACGCGTCGAGGGCGGCCTTCGAGGCGACGTAGGCCGAGAAGCGCGGCGTGTTGGTCTGCACGCCGATGCTCGAGACGTTGATGATGTGACCGGCCTTCCGCTCTCTCATCCCCGGTAGGAACGAGAGGATCAGCCGCAGGGCGCCGAAGTAGTTCAGCTGCATCGTCCGCTCGTAGTCGTGGAAGCGGTCATACGACGCCTTAACGGATCGGCGGATCGAGCGCCCGGCGTTGTTGACCAGGACGTCCACCCCGCCGTACTCGTCGATCATCTCGTTGGCCAGGCGCTCGATGTCGTCGATGTCGGAGAGGTCCGCCGGGTGGACATGCGGCTTGCCGCCCAGCTTCTCCATCTCCTCGGCGACCTCCTCGAGCTTCTCGCGCGTGCGCGAGACCAGGATCACCTCCGCGCCGGCCTCACCCAGCTTCAGCGCCAGCTCGCGGCCGATCCCGCTCGAGGCTCCGGTCACCAGGATCCGCTTGCCGTCGACCGACTTGGTGAGGCTCCGCTCGCGGAAGAGGTCGGGGTCGAGGTTTCGCTCCCAGTAGTCCCAGAGCTTGGTGGCGTAGGTGGAGAGCGGGGGGACCGCGATGCCGGTGCCGCGTAGCGCGCGCTGCGTGTCGCGCATGTCGAAGTCGGCGTCGAAGTCGCGGTTCTCGAGCGCCGCCGGCGGGATGTGCAGGTCGCGCAGGACGGTTTCCCTGATCTTCGCAACGGTGGGGATGGCATTCAGCCCGGCCGCCACCGGCTTCGGGATCACGTTGGTGAGGTGCGCGTCCACGCGCATGGCGAAGCGCGGCGCGTGCGCCGCCTTGGCGAACTCGTTGAGCACCTGGCCGACGGTGAGCGGATCGGGCTCGGTGAGGTGGAAGGTGTCACCCGGCAACTCGTCGGCAGGCAGGTGGGCGATGTGATCCAGCGCGCGGGCCACGAAGTCCACCGGGACGATGTTCACCTTCTTGCCCTCCGGCCCCACCACCGGGAACCACTCCGGCAGCGCGTGCCGCAGGCGCTGGATCAGCTTGAAGAAGTAGTAGGGGCCGTCGACCTTGTCCATCTCGCCGGTCTGCGAGTGGCCGACCACGATCCCGGGGCGGTAGACGCGGAGGGGCGCCTTGATCCCCTCGCGCACCACCTTCTCGGACTCGAACTTGGTCCTGTGGTAGGCGTGGGGCAGCACGTGGTGGGCCACATGGAGACCGACCTCGATGAGTCGATCGACCTGGGGCGGGTGCGGGTGGCGATCGCCTTCGCGGACCTGGCCGGCTGGACCCGCTTCACCGAGGAGGTCGGCGAGGAGGAGGCGCTCGACCTCGTGGAGGGGTTCATCGAGGCCGTCGATCCCGAGCTTCTCCTGGGAGAGGTCGCCGGGCACCGGCACCAGTCGGTCACCGGCACCGAGGCGCTTCGAGAGGTCGTCCAGGCGGCCCCGGGAGCCCTCGCGGACGAGCGCGTAGACCGTGCCTTCGCGCTGGAGCAGAAGCTCCACGAGATGGCGCCCGATGAAGCCGGTCGCACCCGTTACGAAGTAGCTCACGATCCTCTCTCCCTCCGGTTCATGGGGCGGGCGAGTCTACCCGGACGAAGGCGGGTAGCGTTGGGTCCGTGAGCGACGACGGCCTACTGACCACGAAGCAGGCTGCGGAGCTCGCGGGCGTGACGCCGGCCACGCTCAAGCGCTGGGCGAAGACCGGCGTGATCCCCGAGCACCGCGGCGACGAGCAGGGCTGGACTCCTGCCGCGGCCGCCCACGCCCGGATCGTGGCGCGCCTGCGCGAGCGCGGCCATTCGCTCCAGCAGCTGCGCGGGGCGAGCGACGAGGGGCGGCTCGCCTACGGCTTCGTGGAGGACCTCTTCTCGCCCGACGGGGCCCCGCCGATCCCCTTCGAGGAGGCGGCCGAGGAGGTCGGCCTGGAGCCCGCGCTGGTCGAGCGGATCTGGGCGAGCGTCGGCTTCGCGCCCCGCCGGCCCGAGCACCTCACCGAGGACGACATGCGCGCGCTGCGCTACATCTCCGGCGTACTCGCAGCGGGCTTTCCGCTGGTCGCCTTCATCCAGCTGATCCGGGTCTACGGCCAGGCCCTGGCGCGGATCGCCGACGCGGAGACGCGCCTGTTCCATATCTACGTCCACGAGCCCCTGATGCGCCAGGGCATCCCGGGGCTCCAGATGGCCGAGGAGATGGAGACGCTCGCGGGCGATCTCCTGCCGTTCTCCTCGCCGCTCATGGACTACCTACACCAGCGCTTCCTGCGCGAGTTCGTGGAGCGCGACGTGGTGGGCCACATGGAGACCGACCTCGATGAGTCGATCGACCTGGGGCGGGTGCGGGTGGCGATCGCCTTCGCGGACCTGGCCGGCTGGACCCGCTTCA
>VAWV01000095.1 GCA_005883295.1 Actinomycetota bacterium | reverse complement strand
GCACCTGCGGGCGCTCTCCGAGCTCGCGCCGGTTGCCGTTGTAGATCTCCATGTGGATGAACTCGGCGTCGCCGCGCTCCTCGGCATGGAGCTGCTCGACGATGTCTGTCACCGGTCCGCAGATCCGGCTCGCACAGAGTCCGGGCGTGGCGAACAGCAGCATCACGGGGCGGCGTCCGAGCACGCGCGCGAGGTCGACCGAGTGCATCGTGTCCGGCGGCACGCGCGTGTCGATCGACGCCAGGTCTCCCGCGACGGACGCCGCGGTCGGGGTGTGGACGCGCGGTGCTAGGTCGCCCACGGCCGGTGGAGGCCACTGCCGGCGCACGGAGACCGCTACCGGGGCGGCACCCACGAGCCGCTGGTCAAGCTGGGCGACGCCGAGCACGAGGTAGCGGCCCGGAGCCGGGAACTCGGCATCCGCCACGTAGATGGAGTTCGCGGAGTCAGGATCCTGGGACGTCGTGCGGCTCCTGAACTGCGGCTTGACCGTCAGCGGGGTGTAGCGCGCGCGGAACGGCCCGCGGAGCCCGGTCCCGTCTGTGCGCGCGACGTAGAGCGCTGTGGGCGTGTCGGCGATCTGCCGCCTGGCGCGGTCGAAGAGCGCGAACGCAATGCGGTCGGTACCCGGCTCGAGCACCGATACGGACGTGGCCAGCCGCGGTCCTGGCGCCAGGCGCGCGCGCAGCTGGGCGAGGGTGCGCGCCTCCGGCTTCGGCCAGGGCTGCGACGTGGGGACCTGGGGCGTGCCCGCGCCGCGATCGGTGCCCATTCCGCCGCCCCCGCAGCCCCCGCAGCCCGCCAGCGCAGCAACCGCCGCAGCCGCCAGCGGAGGCCACGTCCGGAGCACTGTCCCGACCACGATCGAAGCGTACGGCCGCGCACGCGAGCAGGCGGCACTACCGCCGCGGCCCGCGCTCGGGTAGAAACCCGCTCGCGGCATCGCCCACCACACCCTGATCGAGGAGGACCCACATGGCAGAGCGCGCAGCACTCGTGACCGGCGGTTCGAGCGGGATCGGGCTCGCGATCGCGCGCGCACTGGGGCAGGAGGGGTACTCGCTGACCGTCTCGGCGCGGCGGCCGGAGAAGCTGGAGGCGGCCGTGAAGGAGCTCCGCGACGAGGGGCTCGAGGTCGAGGCGGTCCCCGCCAACATGGCCAAGGAGGAGGAGGTCGCGGCCCTCGTCGCCCGCCACCGGGACCGGTGGGGACGCATGGATGTCCTGATCAACAACGCCGGCGTCGGGATCGGGGGCGAGATCGCCGAACACGAGACGAAGAAGCTCGACATGCAGCTCAACGTGAACCTGCGCGCCGTCTACCTGACCCTTCGGGAGTCGATCCCGATGCTGAAGGAGGCGGGTGCCGAGCATGGGAAGGCGCTGGTCGTGAACACGGCCTCGATCGCGGGCAAGCACGGCCAGGGCTGGCTGGCGGCCTACTCGGCTACGAAGGCGGGCGTGGTCGGCCTGAGCCAGGCCGCCCACGGCGAGCTCGGGAAGGACGGGATCCAGGTGACGGCGTTCTGCCCGGCGTTCGTGGCCACGCCGATGACCGACTGGGTGGAGGACCAGGTGCCGAAGGAGGACATGATCCAGCCGGATGACATCGCCGAGGGCGTTCGCTTCCTGCTCAGGACGTCACCCGCGTGCATCGTGCCGGAGATCCAGTTCGTCCGGCCCGGCGACCTGATGCGGGCGTAGCGGAGCGGGCTCCAGGGCCGCGCTCTTAGACGCGCTCGGGCGTGCGTTCGCCGACGCCGAGGCGTGCGGCGCTCTGATCGGCCTGCTGCTCCTCCGCCTGGGCGAGGGCGGCCTGCCAGTCGTCGAGCCGGCGGAACACGCGGAGCCAGGCCCAGCCGGGGCGGCGACGCAGCTCGCGGGAGCGGTCGCGCTCGCCGGTGTCGCGCTTCGGGCGCTCCAGGCCGCGCTCGCGGAGCTCGGCCACGGCGCGGTCGAGGTCCCCGCGATCGGGCTCGTACCAGAGGCTGGCCTCGAGCATGGCGCCCAGCGTGCGGAGCTCGCGCTGGGTGGCGCGCCGCGTGCTCTGGGCCTCGGTGTAGCGGTCCCAGGCGCGAGCGAAGCTGGCCAGGCTGGTGCGGCCGCCGCGACGGTGCGCCGCGAGCATCGGGCATACGCCGCCGGAGCCGTCGGTGTAGGCGCCCACGATGATCGGGCCGGAGTCGATGCCGGCGAGCATCGCCTCCCGGGTGGGGCGTGGAAGGCAGTCGATCGCCCTTCTCAGGTCCTCCGCTCGCTTCCGCTCCCGTCTCACGTCGTGGCAACGCCCCCTGGTTGCTTAGGATGCCCGGCCGGACCTGCAATCTAACGGGCCGGCGTCGACGAACTCAAGCCGTCCCCTTCCGCTGAGAGGAACCTTGCATTGAAGCTCGGCCTGAACCTGGCGTACTGGGGATTCGGGATCACCGCCGCCGATCAGCTCCGGATGGTCAAGGAGGCCGAGGCGGCTGGTTTCGACTCCGTCTGGGCCGCGGAGGCCTACGGGTCCGACGCGGCCACGGTGCTTGCCTGGATCGCCGCGCAGACTGAGCGGATCAGGATCGGCTCGGCGATCTTCCAGATGCCGGCCCGCTCCCCGGCGATGACCGCGATGACCGCGGCGACGCTCGACGAGCTGTCGGGCGGGCGGATGATCCTCGGGATCGGGCCGTCCGGTCCGCAGGTGGCGGAGGGCTGG
This sequence comes from Actinomycetota bacterium, assembly GCA_005883295.1. Classification (GTDB taxonomy): domain Bacteria; phylum Actinomycetota; class Thermoleophilia; order Solirubrobacterales; family Thermoleophilaceae; genus AC-37. The sequence continues at coordinate 2,618 of VAWV01000095.1, read as the reverse complement.
CACGGCCAGCCGTTCGGTCGCCAGCTGCAGCGGACGCGCGAGTACGTGGAGGTCCTGCGCAAGGCGCTGGCGCGGGAGCGGCTCGAGTACGACGGCGAGATCTACAAGCTGCCGCTGCCCGACGGCCCCGGGAAGGCGCTCAAGCTGATGATCGGCCCGGTGCAGGAACGGATACCGATCTACATCGCCGCGATCGGTCCGAAGAACACGGCGCTGACCGGCGAGATCGCGGACGGCTGGATCCCGTTCCTGTTCGCGGCCGAGCACGTGGCGGAGCTCCGCAAGCCGCTGGTAGAGGGTGCGGCACGCGCCGGGCGCGACATCGACGATGGCACGTTCGAGATCGCGCCGACCGTGAACGTGTGCATCGGCGACGACATCGACGCGGCGCGGGACGTGATGCGGCCGTTCCTCGCGCTGTACGTGGGTGGGATGGGGTCGAGGGAGAAGAACTTCTACAACGCGATCATGCGCCGGTACGGGTTCGAGGAGGCGGCCGCGGAGGTGCAGGACCTGTACCTGTCGGGCAAGAAGCAGGAGGCGGCCGAGGCGCTGCCGGCGGAGTTCATCGACTCGGTGTGCCTGGTCGGGCCGGCCGAGCGGGTGCGCGAGCGGCTTGCGATGTACCGCGACGCGGGTGTGGGGACGATCCTCGCGACGATCGTGGCCCCGACGGTCGACGAGCGGATCGGCATGATCCGGCAGCTGGCCGAGCTGGCCTGAGCGCGCCGGGCGGGACAGCGGGTGCGCCGCGGCGCCGGGTGATGCTCGCGGCGTTCGGCGACGCCGGGCACGCGTTTCCCGCGATCGCGCTCGGGCGGGAGCTGGTGCGCCGGGGGCACGAGGTGTGCCTCGAAACGTGGGTGAGGTGGCGGGAGCACATCGAGCGGGAGGGGATGCGATTCGCGCCCGCGCCCGAGTACGAGGTGTTTCCGAGGGCGGGGAGCGCGGTGAAGCCGTACCAGGCGGCGGTGCACGGGGCGCGCGACACGCTGCCGGCGATCCGGTCGTTCGACCCGGACGTGGTCGTTGCGGACATCCTCACCGTGGCGGCCGCGCTCGCGGCCGAGATGGATGGGCGGCCGTGGGCGACGCTCGTGCCGCACGTCCTCCCCACTCCCCACCCCGGGTTCCCGGCGTACGCGATCGGTGCGCGGCTGCCGCGAACCGCGGCGGGGCGGGCGTTCTGGCGGCTGCTCGATCCGATCGTGCGCATCGGGGCGCGGCAGGGGCGCGACCAGCTGAACGGTGCGCGCGCACGGGTGGGGTTGCCGCCGCTGGATTACGTGCACAACGGGATGTCGCGGGAGCTGGCGCTGGTGGCGACGTTCCCGCAGCTCGAGTATCCGCGGCCCGAGGAGCCGTGGGTGGAGGTGACGGGGCCGCTCATGTGGGAGCAGCCATTCGGGGAGGTCGAGTCGCCGCCGGGCGATGAGCCGCTAGTGCTGGTGGCGCCCAGCACGTCGCAGGATCCGAGGCAGCGGATGCTGCTCGCCGCGCTGGAGGGGCTGGCGCGGCTGCCGGTGCGGGTGCTGGCGACGACCAACAGGCGGCCGCCGCCGGGTCCGGTGAGGGTGCCGGCGAACGCACGGCTGGTCGATTGGGTGTCGTACTCGCGGACGATGCCGCGCTGCGCGGTCGTGGTTTGCCATGCCGGGCACGGGACGGTGGTGCGGGCGCTCGCCGCCGGGGTGCCGGTGGTCGCGTGCCCCGCGGGCGGGGACATGGCGGAGAACGCGTCGCGGGTGGCGTGGGCGGGCGTGGGCGTGTCGCTGCCGCGCAGGCTGGTCAACGCGCGGGGAATCCGGCTGGCGGTGGAGCGTGTGCTGGCGGATCCGGCCTACGCGCAGCGGGCCGGGGAGCTGGGCGATTGGGCAGCGCGCAACGACGGAGCGGCGCGGGCGGCCGAGGCCGTTGAGGCGTTCGCCGCGCGCACGGGGCGTGCTTAACATCTTGGGGATGGAGGAGGGCGGCGGCCCCGTGCCGCGGAGCGAGGAGGAGCGCGAGCTCGAGCACCGGCGGCTGATCGAGCTCCTCAACGAGCTCAGGGTGGCGCTCACGGGGGTCCAGATCATGTTCGCGTTCCTGCTGACGGTGCCGTTCACGCAGCGATTCGCGCACGTGACGAAGTTCCAGCGGTACGTCTACTTCGTCACGCTGCTGTGCGCCGCGGTGTCGGTGGCCCTGCTGATTGCGCCGAGCGCACATCACCGGATCCTGTTCCGACGCCACCAGAAGCGCCAGCTCGTGATGCTGGGCAGCACACTCATGATCGTCGGACTGCTGTTCCTCGCGTTGGCGATGACGGGAGTGATCCTGCTGATCACCGACGTCCTGTTCAAGACGGCGACGGTGGTCGCGCTGACACCCAGTCGCGAGGCGAGCTCTGCGGCGGTTAGTCCGGACGCCACGAGCGCCGCGGCGCTGGTGGGCAGGGACGCTTCCACCGTGGGCTACTGGGTGAAGAAGCACGGGCTAGTCGCCGTGCATCGCGACAAATATGCGCCAAAGGGCACCATTCAGCCCGAGCACTTCGCGGCGCTCGTGGCGTCCGGACTAACCGCCGCAGAGCTCGCCTCGCGACTGGGTGTCAGCGCGACCACCGTGAACTACTGGTT
>VAWV01000094.1 GCA_005883295.1 Actinomycetota bacterium | reverse complement strand
GCCTCGCTGGGGGTCCCGTGGCGCGTCCGCTGCTTGCCGACGGCGTACGCCTCGTGCTTCACCACGGTCTTCATCCACGGCAGCAGGTCCGCGGGATCGGTGCTCGGCGGGCGCGTGAGCAGGATCTCGACCGCGCGCTGGTAGGCGTCCTCGGCATCCTCGCGCGTGCTCGAGTAGCGTCGCGCCACCGCCATCAGCCGCCCGCCGTGGTGCCGCAGCAGCGCGACCACCGCAGGCTCGGCCTCCGCCCGGGCGGGCCGCGCCACGCGTCGTTCCCCCGCAGGCGTGGACGTGTCCAACTCTCGCTTCCGATCCTCCTCGAGCGGAAGAGGGGCCGCAATCCCCCGGACCCCCGACGGATGGGGGTTCTCGCGACGCAAGTGGACGCAAACTGCGGCGTTCGGGGAAGATGAGCGCGTTTGGGGGGAAGGTCGTCGACAAGATGAAGGTGCGCACGGCGGCGCGGGCACGAGGACGCGCCGGTCGGAGGAAGGCCGGCGGCAGGCCACTCGCGTGCGTCCTCGGCGACACCGACCTGATCAGGCCGCTCGGCCTCGCCGGCATCCGGTGCGCGCCGCTCGCGCGGCCGGACAGCCCGAAGGCCCACTCGCGATTCGTCGACGCGCGCGTGGCGTGGGCCGATAACTGGGATCAGACCGATCGAATGCTCCAGAACCTCCTCGACTTCGCCGCCACCGTCACCGAGCCCCCGATCCTCTTCTTCCAGAACGACGGCGACCTGCTGTTCGTCTCGCGGCACCGCAGAAGCACTCGTGGACAAGTCCCGCTTCGTCGAGCTCGCCCACCGCCATGCCCTGCCGATCCCCGCGACGGCCGTGCTGCGAGCCACCGGCGAGCCGCGCGCTCCGGATCTGCCGTCGGACTATCCCGTCGTGATCAAGCCCCTCACCCGCCGGGACGCGGTGTGGCGGCCACTCGCGGGCCTGGCGAAGGCGCTGGTGGTCGAGTCGCCCTCGGCGATGGCGGAGCTGTGGCCGCGGCTGGTCGCGGCGGAGCAGGACGTGGTCGTGCAGGAGCTGATCGAGGATGGCGAAGAGCGGGTAGAGAGCTACCACGCGTATGTGGACGACGAAGGCGCGTTCGCGGGGGATTTCACCGGCCGCAAGATCAGGACGCTGCCGACGCGGTTCGGGCAGACCACAGCGCTCGAGATCACGGACACGAGCGATGTGCGCGAGCTGGGCCGGCGGTGCATCGATGCGCTGGCCCTGCGCGGCGTGGTCAAGATCGACTTCAAGCGAGCCCCGTCCGGGCGGCTATTCCTGTTGGAGGTCAACCCGCGCTTCAACCTGTGGCACCTGCCGGGCGCGGTCGCCGGGGTCAACCTGCCGGCGCTCGTGTACGCGGACCTCGCGGGCGCACCGCGCCCACCCACCGGCCGGGCGCGCGCCGGTGTGCGCTGGTCTCATCCGTCGCGTGACCTGGCCGCCGCGCGCCTCACGGGCATGTCCACGTTCCGCTGGCTCGCCTGGCAGGCCCGTTGCGAGACGAGGCACATGGTCGCCGCGGACGACCCCATGCCCTTCCTGCGGGGCTTCCTCTGGGGCCGGGCCAATCGCCGCCTTCGCCGCTACATTTCCGCCTCGGCGCTGTTGAAGCGGGTGCGGCGCGTAAAAACATGGCCAACGGACTCGTAAGGGAGCTGAGGTCGGCCGCCCCGGGCGGCGCGATGCAGGTACCCGTGAAGGACGCGCGGGCCGCGGAGCGGCTCGTACGCGGGCGGCTCCTGCGCTGGGAGGCGCTGCGGCGGGTCCTGCGCGTCGTCACCCTGTTCGTCCTCGACGTGGGTTCGGTGCTCGGGGCGATCTTCACCGCGCTGCTGCTCAAGCTCGCCGTGAAGGGCCACACGGACGTCGGGCTCGCCTGGGGACAGACGAAGACGTATGCACCACTCGCCTGCCTCGTCACGGCGCTGCTGTTCGCGCGCTCCGACCTCTACGCCGACCGGGCCGTTCGACCCGGCTTCGCGCGCATCGTCGCGTCGCTGTTCCAGGTCACGCTGCTGATCCTGGTGTTCACGATCGTGCAGGGCCAGAGCTTCAGGTCGTACTACATCTTCTACGCAAGCCTCCTGTTCGCCCTGATCTACGTGTCCGGGGCGCGCTGGCTCTTCGACCGCGTGAGTGGGGCGCTCCTACACGCCTCCGGCTATACCCGGCGGGCCGTCCTCGTCGGCACCGGGCCGCAGATCGAGGCGGTGGCCCACGCGCTTGGGAACGGGTCGAGCAGCGAGGTCAAGCCGGTCGGGTTCGTGTCGCTCACGCCTCTCGACCCGGGCGAGCTCGAGGACCTCGGGCCGCTGCGCGAGCTGGACCGCCACTTCGACGCGATCGACGAAGTGGTGATCGCGGATCCGGCGTTCCCCCAGGAGCAGGCGGTGGAGCTCGTGGACCGCTGCCACCGGCACGGCGTGCGTGTCCGGGTGGCGCCCTCGACGATGGAGATCCTGATGGACCGCGTCGAGTTCATCCCAGGCCAGACCGTGCCGCTGTTCGAGCTCAAGCCCCCGGTCTTCGAGGGAGTCGACTTCGTGCTCAAGCGGAGCTTCGACGTGGTGGTGGCGGGCCTGCTCGTGGTGCTGCTCGCGCCGGTGATGCTGCTCGTAGCGCTGGCGGTCAAGCTCACCTCGCGCGGCCCCGTGATCTACAGGTCGATGCGGCCCGGGATCGGCGGGCTCCCGTTCCCCTGCCTCAAGTTCCGGACCATGTACTCCGACGCCGACCGCCGCCAGGAGGAGCTGGAGAAGGCCAACGAGAAGGGCGGGGCCATCTTCAAGATCCGCAACGACCCGCGTGTCACACCGGTCGGCCGCCTGCTGCGGCGCTGGTCGATCGACGAGCTGCCGCAGCTCTTCAACGTGCTGCGGGGGCAGATGTCGCTGGTCGGCCCGCGCCCGCTGCCGCAGCGGGACTACGACCGGCTCGAGGACTGGCACCGCAAGCGCAACCTCGTGCTTCCCGGCATCACCGGGCTATGGCAGGTGTCCGGCCGCTCCGAGCTCGACTTCGACGAGCTGGTCCGGCTCGACTTCCTCTACCTCGAGCGCTGGTCCGTCTTCCTCGACCTCACGATCCTGCTGAAGACCCTTCCAGCCGTCGCCAGGGCCAAGGGCGCCTGGTAGCCGCGCGGCAGGGCACCTACGCGACCGCCCGCAGCGGTCCGCTCGTCCGCGCCGCCGGACTCCTCTCCGCGCGAGCGCGCCGCCGGCGCTACGCCGCGTTCGTCCAGGTCCTCGGCGTCCGGCCCGGCGACCGGATCGTGGACGTGGGATGCGGGCGGGAGGGCCTGCTTGCGCTCGACCGGGCGCACGAGATCGTCGGGGTCGACGTGCGCCCGCAGCCGGAGTACCCGGGGCGGCTCGTGGTCGCCGACGCGCGTGCGCTGCCGTTTGCCGACGGGGAGTTCGACGTCGCGTACTGCAACTCGCTCATCGAGCACATCGACCCGGCCGACCGGCCGGTGGTGGCGGCGGAGATACGACGGGTGGCGCGGCGCTGGTTCGTGCAGACCCCGAACCTGTGGTTTCCGCTCGATCCGCACACGCTGCTGCCCGGGTACCAGTTCCTTCCCGCCGCTCTGCAGCGACGGCTGTCCGGGCTCGGGGCCGGCGGGAGCTACGAGCGCCTGCGGCTGCTCGACGCCGCCGAGCTCCGCCGCCTATTCCCGGGTGCCCGGATCATCCGCGAGCGCGCCGGTCCGCTCACCAAGAGCCTGATCGCCGCCGGACCGCGGTGAGCCGCTACCACGACGAGCTGTGGGCGCTCGTCCCGGGCGATCGCGGCCCCGCGCCCCGCCACCTGCTCGACTTCGTCCGCGGCCTGCCGCCGGCCCGGCGGGCGCTCGACCTGGGCAGCGGCGACGGCCGGCTCGGCGCCGAGCTCGCGGCGGACGAGCTGACGGTGGCCGATGTGTCGGCGGCCGCGCTCGAGCGTGCGCGTGGCCGGCTGCCGGGCGCGCACCTCGTGCAGCTCGAGCCCGACGCGCCGCTGCCGTTCCCGGACTCGCATTTCGACCTCGTCCTCTGCGCGAACGTACTCGAGCACGTGCACGACGTCCAGCTCTTCCTCTCAGAGGTCCGGCGCGTCCTGGAGCCGCGGGGGACGCTCGCGGTCACAACCCCGGCCCACGGCCGGCTGACGGGTCTCGACGTGCTGGCGCGCGGTTTCGAGCGCCGGTTCGATCCGCTCTCACCGCAGCTGCGGTTCCTCACCCGGCGCTCCCTGTCGCGCCTCCTGGACGCGATGGGCTTCGAGGTGGTCTCGCTCAGCCGCCGGGCCGGCGTGGTGCTCGCGGTCGCGCGGCGCTAGCGGCCGCGCTCTGCTCGAGCGCCCGGTTGGCGGCGAGGTACACCTGCTGTGCGGCGCGCGAGCGCGGGTCCAGGTAGAGCGCTCCCCTGATCGTGCGGATGGCATCGGCGGGGCGGCTGAGCGAGTCCAGCTGGTACTCGGCCAGGCGCGTCCACACCTGCGGCTCGCCGGGGAAGCGCCGGACCGCCTTCACCAGCACGGCGAGGGCCGCGTTCCGGTCGCCGCGGGCGTCGTCGATCGCGGCGGCGGCGAGCAGCGGGTCAGGGGAGAGGGGATCGATCCGGCGAGCGTGGTCCGCGGCGCTCGCCGCGGCTGCCAGCTGGTGCCTGTCGAGCAGGTCGAGCGCGTGGTTGTTCTCGGCGTCCGAGCGCTGCGGCTGGAAGACCGTCCACGCACAGGCGAGTGCGGCCAACACGCTCGCGGCGGCAAGCGCGTAGCGCGGCCTGAGCCCGAGGCCCTGCGCCACCAGGCTCGGCGGCCGGCGCGAGCCGAGGACGGCTCGGCCCGCCACGAGCCCCGCGGCCGCCATGGCCATGACGGTCGGTCCCTGCACGAACCACGTCCAGTCGATGGCCGACTGGAGCCCGAAGACCAGCGCGCACAGCGCGAGTGCGATGACCCCCACACGCTGCCCGTCGAAGGGCCGGGGAAGACCGGGTGGGAGGAGCCCGACGGCGCGCACCGCGGCGGCGAGCCAGGCCGCGGTAAGCAGCGTGATCGCCACCAGACCGGCGATGCCCAGGTCGGCCATCGTCTGGACGACGAAGCCGTGCGCGTGTCCGGAGACGAGCTCGCTGGTGCGGAAGCGGAGCCGTGCGACCCCGAACGTCCCGGCGCCGGTGCCCGCCGCCGGGTTGTCGGCGAAGACGCGGCCCGCCTCGGTCCAGTAGCGCGCGCGAGAGGAGGAGGCGGTGGTGAGCCGGCTCGGTCCCCCGGGGGTCTTCGAGGTCGGGCTCGTGAGCGCCTCCACGCTCGAGCGGACGGTGCCGGAGAACCCCCGGTCGCTGAGCGACAGCGCGGTGAAGAGCCCCATCGGCACCAGGCAGGCGACGACGGCCGCGGCGACGCCAGCTCGGAGACGCGCGGGGGCGTGCGGCGGGCGGCGCGCCACGCGGAACACGATCGCCAGACCGGCGACGAGGACGAGGAGGCCCGTGGCGAGCACGAAGATCCCGAACGCCGACGCCACGCTCCGGCGCACGTCGAGCGGGACCTGGTTCTTGGTGAAGGCGTCCTTCGTGAGCGCCCAGAGGATCACGGGTGCTGCACCGGCGCTGGCCACCGCCAGCAGCGTGATCGTGCCAAGGCGCAGCGACACGTACCAGATCCAGAGCAGGGTCCCGATCAGGGCCGCCGCGATCGCGCCCCGCGAGTAGCTCAGGAACAGCGCGATCAGGAAGAGCGCCAGCAGCGGGTAGGCGAGCGCGTTCGCGGGTGCGTGCCCCGAGCGCCGCGCGCCGAGCCACAGCGCGGCAGGGATCGCGAGGGCGGCGGTCGTCCCCAACGCGTTCCAGTAGCCGTACGGGGCGCCAAGCCGTGCGTAGATCTCGGTCGAGGCGAGCGACCCTGGGAACGCGCGTGAGAGGAGCGCGTAGCCGCAGATCGCGAAGGCGGCGATGAGGATCGCCCGCAGCACGACCGCGTAGCCGTCGGGGGCCAGGTGAGCTGCGGCCAGCGCCGCGCCGAACATTGCGAGGTATGCGAGCGTGCGGTTGGCCTCCACCCAGGTGAGGTTCGG